>DATEJC010000577.1:0-37477 GCA_035278345.1 Bradyrhizobium sp.
GACCAGTTGCTTGTTGACCCCTGCACGTTCGGCGATCTCGTCGACGCGCGCGCCGGCGAGACCCCGGCCGGCGAATTCGCGCCGCGCCGCCGTCAAAAGCTTCTTCTGAGTCGCGGCGGGATCGCGCCGCCTCGTGCCAGAACCGTTTGTGCGTCTTTTGGCCATTCCAACCAATTAGTTGACAAGTCGCGCTGTCCCTTGTTGCATTGGTAGCGTCGCGCGGGCGCCGCGACAAGGCCGAGTTGCAGCCGAGGAGACTTGCCATGAAAGGGTTGAGGATTGCCATGCTGGTCATGGCGTTGAGCGTGCCCGCGGCTGCATCGCATGCGGGTGAGGCGGTCAACCTGATGCTGAACTGGACGCCGACCGCGGACCATTCGCCGTTCTATTACGCCAAGGCGCAGGGCTGGTACGAGAAGGCCGGGATCGATCTGACCATCGAGACCGGCAAGGGCTCCGGCGTCTCGTCGCTGAAGGTCGGCTCCGGCGGCTCGCCGTTCGGCATCGCAGATCTCGCCACCATGCTGGTGGCCAAGAGCAAGGGCGCCGATGTCGTCGCGCTGATGAGCATCTATGCCAACACCGGCCAGACTTTCTATTGGCTGAAGAGCTATGGCGTGAACGGCGCCAAGGATTTTCCCGGTCACAAGATCGGCAATCCGCCGGGCGATGCCTCGCGCGTGATGTGGCCGGCCTTTGCCAAGGCGGCCGGCATCGCCCCGGACTCCGTCAGTTTCGTCAATGTCGGACCGACCGCCAAGATCGCCGCGCTGAAGAGCCATACCGTCGATATCATCAGCGACTTCTACAACGAGCATGATCTGAAGGTGATCGAGTTCGGCTCCGACCTCGGTTACCTCAACTGGAAGGATATCGGGCTCAATCCCTACGGCAATTCGCTGATCGTGAACGGCGCCTTCATGGAGAAGAACCCGAAGCTGGTGGAGCAGTTCGTCCGCGTCAGCCAGAAGGCCTTTGCGGCCTGCGTCGCCGACGTTGCGCCTTGCCTGAAGGCGTTGCTCGATCAGGTCTCCGGTCTCGACAAGGAAAACCAGCAGCGGCAGTGGGAGCGGATCAAGTTCCTGATGACCGACGAGTTCACGACCACCAAGGGATTGGGCTGGATCGACGCCGATCGCATGAAGAAGGACTATGAACTGGTGCAGACCTATCTCGGCATGGAAAAGCCGTTCGACGTCGGCACGGCGTTTTCCACGAAGATGCTCGATCCCGGCATCAAGATGGATGCAAGCAAGGTGAAGAAATAGCCGGTGCGAAGCGTAGCTACTGCAGCGCCATGCCCGCGGTCTTCACCACCGTGGTCAGCTTTTCGTAGTCGTTCTTCATCAGCGCGGCGAGATCGCGCAGCGACATCGGCTTGCCCGGAATATCGGTGATCGAGAGCTGCCGCTGCACATCGGGATTTTCCAACGCCTTGCTGATGGCGGCATTGATCTTCTCGGCGAGCACGTCCGGCGTGCCTGCGGTCACATAGATTCCGTACCACGGCACATAGGCGGCTTCCGGATAGCCGGCTTCCGCGATGGTCGGCACGTCAGGCAGGTCGGCGACGCGGTTATGGGTCAGCACGGCCAGCGGCTTGATGCTGCCCTGCTTGATATGCGGCAGCGCCAGCGCCATCGAGACGATCTCGAAATGCATGAGGTTGGTCATGAGGTCGACCAGCGCCTGTGGCTGACCCTTGTAGCCGACATTGGTCAGCTTGATGTTGGCCGCCTGAAACAGTTTTTGCGCGGAGAGGTCGATCGACGATCCCGTGCCGGGATTGCCGAAATTGAGCTGGCCTGGCTTGCTGCGCGCCAGCTCCACGAATTCGCCGATGGTCTTCGCCGGCAGCGTCGGATTGACCACCGCCACGCTCTGCGCCCAGACGGCCAGGCCGACGCACTTCAAATCCTTCATCGCATCCCAGCCAGCATCCTTGTAAAGGCCGGGATTGACCAGCGCCGCCGGGCCGGTGACGAGCCACGTGTAACCATCGGGATCGCTGCGCGCGACGGCGGCGGTGCCGATATTGCTGTTACCGCCGGGACGCGCCTCGACGATGACGGTCGCCTTGAGATCGCGGCCAACTTGTTCGGTGACGGCGCGTGCGACCATGTCGACAATGCCGCCGGCGGGGTAGGGGACGATGACGCGGATCGGCCGGCTCGGCCAGTTCTCCTGCGCGTGTGCGCCGATGGTGCTGCCGATCAGCATGACGATGGCTGCGGCAAAGCCCAGCGCGGTCCGGATCCGGCTCATACTCCCCTCCCTCTGTTGTTGCGCCGTTCGAGCGGCGCTTGTTCTCTCAACGACTAGGCGCCGGCGACCAGCGATGTGATGCTGCGCGCGAGCCCGAGAATGCGCGGCCCGCATTCGCGCTCGATCTGTTCGGCGGAAAACCGGAATGAGGGGATGCCGCAATTGACGGAGAGGCAATCGCCCGACGGCGTGCGGTAGAGCGGCGCGGCGACGCCAAAAATCTCGCGCCGCCATTCGCCGAGCGACACGGCAAAGCCGCGCTCGCGGCAAAGCTCGACGTCCGGCAGCGTCCGTTTCTGCACATACTCCGCATCCTGCGGCTGCTCGGTCTTCACCCTGGCGACGTAACCGTCGAGCTCATCCCCGGTGTAGAGCGACAGCAGGGCGCGGCCGACGGCAGTCGTGGAAATCGCGCCGGTGAACCCGACGTCGGGCACATGCGGCACCGCATCGGTCGTCCGCAGCGTCTCGACATAGATGAAGTCGAGGCCGAAGGGCATCGCGATCGACACCGTGCCACCAGCATAAGCTGCAAAATCGCGCATCAGGGGACGCGCGAGCTGCCGCACTTTCAGCGCCGACAGCACCGGATAGGCGGCGGCGAGCACGCCGAGCCCGAGCACGAAGCCTTTGGCGTCGCGCTTGAGATAGCCAAGCTGCGCCAGGGTGTAGGTGAGCCGCGACACCGTCGGCCGCGACAGGCCGGTATGGGCCGCAAGCTCGGCATTCGATAGCGGGCCCGGATTGTTGCGGAAGGCGGCCAGCACATCGAGCCCGTGCGCCAGCGTGGTCGCGAAGGACGGGTCGGCCTGGGCGTCGATGGTGGCAAGGATCGCAGGCATGCCAGGATAATGATCTAGAATTGCCGTTTCTGTCAATATATCGAAACGAATTTGCATTTCGTATCGATATGGGCTTATCTCCAGACGAAGAAACAGGGAAGCAGCATGGATTTCAATCTGTCCGGGCGGTCGGAGCAGTGGCGCGGGAAACTGCAGGCCTTCTTCGATGGCGAAGTGCTGCCGCGCCACCGTGCCTGGCTGGAGCATGTCAGTGCCAGTACCGACACGCCGCCCTTCATGGCCGACCTGCAGCAGAAGGCGCGCGGGGCGGGCCTGTGGAATCTCGGGCTGCCCGAGCTTGCGGCGGGCGAGCCGGGCACCAGGCTCACAAATCTCGAATATGCGCCGCTGGCGGAAATCATGGGCCGCCTGTTCTGGGCGCCGGAGGTCTTCAACTGCCAGGCGCCCGACGTGCCCAACATGATCGCGCTGCAGAACTGCGCGACGCCGGAGCAAAAGGCGCGCTGGCTGCGCCCGCTGCTGGAAGCGCAGACGCGCTCGGCCTTTGGCATGACCGAGCCTGATGTCGCTTCATCCGATGCGACCAACATCGCCACCAGGATGGTCCGCGACGGCAGCGACTATGTGATCAACGGCCGCAAATGGTTCATCACCGGGGCAGCGCATCCGCGTTGCAGTTTCCTGATCGTGACGGGAGTGACCAACTCGGATGCCGACCGCACGGGCCGCCATTCGTGCATCATGGTGCCGATGGATGCGCCGGGCGTGCGGCTGGTGCGCCGGCTGAGCTGGATGGGCTGCCAGGACCATGTCGCGCCGATTGGCGAACTGACCTTTGAGAACGTTCGCGTGCCCGCCGAAAACCTGCTCGGTGCGGAGGGCGACGGGTTCAAGGTGGCGCAGGTCCGCCTCGGGCCGGCGCGCATCCACCATTGCATGCGCTCGATCGGGCTTTGCGAGCTGCTGATCGAGTTGATGATGGTGCGCGCGATGGAACGCTCGACCTTCGGCCGCACCATCATCCAGTACGACACCGTGCAGCGCTGGATCGCCGAATCCCGCGTCGAGCTGGAGCAGGCGCGATTGCTCGCCTATCGCTGCGCCTGGCGGCTCGACCAGAGCGGCCATCACGGCGCCTGGCGCGATGTCTCGCTGATCAAGGTTGCCGTGCCGGCGATGCTGCAAAGGATCGCCGACCGCGCCATGCAGGTATTCGGCGCGATGGGCGGCTCGGAGGATACGCCGATTCATCAGGCGCTGGCGTGGGGCAGGCTGCTCCGCATCGGCGACGGGCCGGATGAAGTGCATCTGCGGCAGATTTTCCGGATGGAGCCGACGCCGTCCTGGTCGATCGCCAATTCGCCCTATCTGGCGGCCCGCCCGGTTTGAGGGATAATGAAGTCTTGCTGGCTTCACCCGAGAGGCACGTACTGATGACAATGACGGATCAACCGCAGCAAACCACCGGGATCGACAAGGAGTGGCTGCGCAAGAAGTATCTGGACGAGCGCAACAAGCGGCTGCGCCCCGACGGCAACGAGCAGTATCTGCAGGTCAAGGGCCGGCTCGCCCATTATCTCGACGATCCCTACACGCCGGTCACGCCGCGTGCGCCGAAATGCGATCACGTCACCTTTGCCTTCATCGGCGGCGGCTTTGCGGGGCTCGCCACCGCCGCGCGGCTGGTCGAGGCCGGCATCCGGGATGTCCGCATCATCGAGAAGGGCGGCGATTTCGGCGGCACCTGGTATTGGAACCGCTATCCCGGCGCGCAGTGCGATACGGCCTCGATGGTCTATATGCCGCTGCTGGAAGAAACCGGTCACATGCCCACGGAGAAATACGCGCATGCGCCGGAAATCCTCGCTCACTGCCAGCGCATCGGCAAGCAATACGGCCTTTACGACAACGCGCTGTTGCACACCGAGGTCGTCAGCCTTGACTGGGACGAGGCGAAATCGCGCTGGTTGATCCATACCACTCGCGGCGATGCCTTCACCGCACAATTCGTCGGCATGGGCACCGGGCCGCTGCATGTGCCCAAACTGCCGGGCATTCCCGGCATCGAGTCCTTCACGGGTCACTCCTTCCACACCAGCCGCTGGGACTACGACTATACGGGCGGTGATCCGGCGGGCGCGCCGATGGAGAAGCTCGCCGGCAAGCGCGTCGGCATCATCGGCACCGGCGCCACCTCGGTGCAGTGCGTTCCGCATCTTGCCCGCGCAGCCAAGGAGCTCTACGTCTTCCAGCGCACGCCGTCCTCGGTCGACGTGCGCGGCAACGCGCCGATCGATCCGGAATGGTTCGCGGAAATTGCAACGCCCGGCTGGCAGCAGCGCTGGCTGGAGAATTTCACCGCCAACCAGGCCGGCGGCACTGCCGAGATCGATCTCGTCCAGGACGGCTGGACCGATCTGAACCGGCGTATCCGCGCCAAGATCATCCAGTTGCCGCGCGAGCAGCGGACGCCGCCGAACATGCTAGCCGCGTTCGAGGATTCCGACTTCGAGAAGATGGAGGAGATCCGCGCGCGGATCGACACCATCGTCAGCGATCGCGAGACCGCGGCCAAACTGAAAGCCTGGTATCGCCAACTCTGCAAGCGGCCGTGCTTCCATGATTCCTACCTTCAGGCGTTCAATACGCCGGGAACGCATCTGGTTGATACTGACGGCAAAGGTGTCGAGAAGATCACCGAAAACGGCATCGTGGTCGCCGGCCGCGAATACCAGCTCGATTGCATCATCTATGCCTCCGGCTTCGAGGTCGGTACCGAGTACAAGCGCCGCGCCGGCTTCGACCTGACCGGCCGCGGTGGCGCGAAACTGTCGGACTATTGGGCGGAGGGCATGCGCACCAAGCACGGCATCCACGTGCATGGTTTTCCCAACGCCTTCTTCGTACAGCCGACCCAGGGCGCCAACCTGATCTCCAACGTGCCACATAATTTGACCGAGGCGGCGCGGACCATTGCGATGATGGTAAGCCACGCGCGGATGGTCGGCGCAAAGGAAATCGAGGTGACAAAGGAGGCGGAGGATCGCTGGATCGAGCTGCTCTTGACCGGCGTCGGCCGGATGATCGGCTCGCAGGATTGCACCCCGGGTTACTACAACAATGAAGGACAAGAGCCCGGTCCCGCGGCGAAGCTCAATGTCGGCTATCCCGCGGGTGCCCTGGCCTATTTCAAGTACATCGAGGCGTGGCGCAGCAACGGTCAGTTCGAAGGACTGGAATTCCGCTGAAGGCGCACAACAAGATCAAGGGAGTGACGCGTATGACCCAGACCGCCGCCGAAATGCCCAAGGAGATGCCGAAGGATGCATCGGCTTCCGTCGCCGCGCAGCACGAGGCGACGCTGAAGACGTTGCCGTTCGCCGATGTCAGGGACTTCGACGACGCGGCGCGCGGTTTTCTCGGCACCATCGAGAACGCGAAGATCACCTCGCCGCAGGGCAGGGTGGTCTGGAGCCTGGAGCAATATGCGTTCCTGAAGGAGGAGAAAGCGCCGCCGACCGTCGATCCCAGCCTGTGGCGGCAATCGCGCCTCAACATGAATCACGGCCTGTTCGAGGTGGTGCCTGGCGTCTACCAGGTGCGCGGGCTCGACATCGCCAACATGACGCTGATCGAGGGCAACACCGGCGTGGTCGTGGTGGACACCTTGACCTCGATCGAGGGTGCGCGCGCCGCCATGGAGCTGTATTTCCGGCATCGCGGCAAAAAGCCGGTCACTGCCGTGATCTTTACCCACACCCATACCGACCATTGGGGCGGCGCACGGGGCGTGCTCGATGACGCGACGCTGGCGAGCGGCCAGGTGCCGATCATTGCGCCGAACCTCTTCATGGAACACGCGGTCTCGGAGAACATCATTGCGGGGCCGGCGATGCTGCGGCGTGCGCAGTACCAGTTCGGGCCGTTCCTTGCCAAGGGCGTGCGCGGCCATGTCGATTGCGGGCTCGGGAAGACCATGGCGGCCGGCGCGGTGGCGCTGTTGCGTCCCACTGATCTCATCATCGCAACCGGCGACAAACGCGTGATCGACGGGCTGGAGTTCGAATTCCAGATGGCGCCGAACAGCGAGGCACCGGCGGAGATGCACTTCTTCGTGCCGCGCCACAAGCTGCTCAACCTCGCGGAAAACTGCACGCACAATTTCCACAATCTGCTGCCGTTCCGCGGCGCCGACGTACGCGACGCGCTGGCCTGGTCGAAATATCTCGGCGAGGCGCTGCAGATGTGGGGCGGCAAGGCGGAGGCGATGTGCGGCCAGCATCACTGGCCGGTGTGGGGCAAGGAGCGGATCGACACCATGATCCGCCAGCAGCGCGACCTCTACAAGTTCGCACACGACCAGACCATCCGCCTGATGAACCACGGTCTCACGGCGGCGGAGATCGCCGAAACCATTCGCCTTCCGAAGAGTCTCGACGGCGCCTGGCACGGCCGCGGCTACTACGGCCACATCCGGCACAATGTGAAGGCGATCTACCAGAAATATCTCGGCTGGTATGACGCCAATCCCGTCAATCTCGATCCCTTGCCGCCGGTCGAGAGCGGCAGGAAATATGTCGAATACATGGGTGGGGCGAACGCATTGCTCGATCGCGCGCGCAGGGATTTTGCGAAAGGGGAATTCCGCTTCGTCGCGCAGGCCGTGAGCCATTTGGTGTTCGCCGACCCGGATAACCAGGCGGCGCGCGCGCTGCTGGCCGATACGTTCGAGCAGCTTGGCTACGCCGCGGAGAGCTCGACCTGGCGCAACGCCTATCTGTTCGGCGCGCAGGAGCTTCGGCAGGGAATGCCGAAGGCGCCGCCGCGTTCAGCCATGCCGCGGGAGACCCTCGCTGCCCTTCGCACCGAGCAGCTCTGGGACGTGCTCGGCGTCCGCCTCAACGGGCCAAAGGCGGAAGGCAAGCAGATCGTGCTGAACTGGAGCTTCACCGACACCGGCGAGACCTTCGTCCTCAATCTGGAAAATTCAGCGCTAACCTACATCGCCGGTGCACAGGCCAATGACGCCGACGCCGGCTTTACGCTGGTGCGCAGCGTGCTCGATGAAGTCATTGCAAAGCTGACCACGTTTCCCGATGCGGTCGGCGCCGGCAAGATCAAGGTGACGGGAAATCCGCTGCGGCTCGGCGAATTGATGATGCTGATGGACGAGTTTCCGCGGATGTTCGAGATCGTCGAGCCGAAGCGCACGCCAGTCGCCTGACATGCGCTCCGGCGCGATACGTTATTCCGCGCTGCTAACCAGCTTGATGCGCGGTCCGGCGGCTTCCATCAGGCTGCGATAGGCGGAGAGATAATCGAGCGCCATGCGGCGCGCCGTAAACCGGCGCTCGAATACCTTGCGGATTTCGGTCCGATCGAGGTCCGCCAGCCGGCCGACATCGGCGACAGCGCTGATCTCGTCCTCGACGACAAAACCGGTCCGCCCGTCCTCGACGATCTCGGCGACGGAGCCGCGGTTGTAGGCGATTACGGGCGTGCCGCAGGCCATCGCCTCGATCATCACAAGTCCGAATGGTTCCGGCCAGTCGATCGGCACCAACAGTCCGATCGCTCCGCTCAGAAAGTCCGACTTCTCGCGGTCGCTGATCTCGCCGATGAATTCGACCAGCGGATTGCTCTCGATCAGCGGCCGGATCAATTCGTCATAATAGTCCTGGTCGGCGCGATCGACCTTGGCCGCGATCTTCAGCGGAATGCCGCAGCGCGTCGCGATGCGGATGGCACGATCGACACCCTTTTCCGGCGCGATCCGGCCGAGCACTCCGAGATAGGACGGCTTGACTGGCTGGGGTGTGAGCAAGCTCTCCGGCAAGCCATGATGAATGGTGCGCAGCCAGTTGGCTTGCGGCACCGGCCGGCGCTGCGCATTCGAAATCGAGATCACCGGCGCCTTGAACGTGTTGAACACCGGCTGATGCTCCGGCAGGTCGAGCCGGCCGTGCAGGGTGGTTAGAAAGGGGGTCGGCTGCCGCCCGAACAGCGAAAAAGGGTAGTAGTCGAGATGGAAGTGCAGGAAGTCGAACTCCTCGTCGTCACATTTGTGGCGGACGCGCTCGAGCATCACCATGTGCAGCGCGTTGGGGTCGCGAACCGAGCCGTCCAGCCGTAACGCTTTCGGCCAGGTGGCTTCCAGCCTTGCAGAAGTTTGCGAATCGCCGCTCGCAAAAAGCGTGACCTCATGTCCGAGCGTGACCAGCTCCTCCGTCAGCCAGGACACCACCCTTTCCGTGCCGCCATACAGTTTGGGTGGAACAGCCTCCGTCAGCGGAGCAACCTGCGCGATGCGCATCTCTGCGTCTCCTGTATTCCATGAGTGAAGAATGCCCCCAGCGAACCCTGTGATATGCGGGAACGTTTTGGCATCTGCGAGGTTCCATTGGCTGCGCCAATCTTTCTTCCTTCACGCTGCGGTCTCGCTGATGCCATCTCGCACAAGCAGATTTTCATCAAACTCGATGCTGCAGCAATGTTGCGCAGTGATGGCCGGACACTGCGCCGTCGCACGAGGTATCTTCACATAGTCGTGCGCAGAAAAACTTCTCGTTCGGCATCAACAGGTTTGCAGGGGATCATGGAAAATCTTTCAGGATATGCGCATCGTCCGATTCCCTTCGTGCTGCGCTACCTTCGCAAGCGCAGGGCCGCGCATTTGGTCATATTCGCTGCCGTTGTTCTCGCCGTTGCCTGCTCGGTGGGCACGCAGTACGGCGTGAAGAACCTCGTCGACCACCTCACTGCCGGGCCGTCCCACGCAAACGGCGTATGGCTGGCATTCATCATTCTCATATCGCTGATCGCGGCCGACAATTTTCTGTGGCGGGTTGCCAGCTGGATCGCGAGTTTCACGTTTGTCGGCGTCACCGGCGACCTCAGGCGCGACCTGTTCCGCCATCTCACCGGTCACGCTCCCAGCTATTTCTCCGACCGTCTGCCGGGCATGTTGACCAGCCGCATCACGGCGACGTCGAACGCGGTCTTCACGGTTGAAAACATGATGATATGGAACGTGATGCCGCCCTGCATCGCGACCATTTCCGCGCTCCTGCTGATTGGAACCGTCAGCCCGGCGATGTCGGCAGGGCTGATTGCGATTGCCTGCGTCATGGTGTTCGCGATGTTTCGTTTCGCGGCGGCGGGCAAGCCGCTGCACGACGATTTTGCGAGCAAGGCCGCCGCGGTGGATGGCGAGATGGTCGACGTCATCAACAACATGCCGCTGGTGCGCGCATTCGGCGGCTTCGGACACGAGCACGACAGGTTCGACTCCACGGTGGGCCGGGAACTCACGGCGCGCGGGCGCAGCTTGCGCTATCTGGAAAAACTCCGGCTGGCTCACGCTGGCGTCACGGTTCTGCTGACGATTGCGCTGTTGTCCTGGGCCGTCTCGCTGTGGCAGCGCGGCCAGGCGACCACGGGCGACGTCGTTCTAGTCTGCACGCTCGGTCTTGCCATCCTCAGCGCCACCCGCGACCTCGCGGTGGCGCTCGTCGATGTCACCCAGCACTTCGCGCGTCTCACCGAAGCGGTCGCGACATTGCTGCAGCCGCATGAACTGATCGACCATCCCGAAGCTTCGCCGCTGCAGAAGCGCGGCGCATCCATCGCGTTCAGCAATGTTTCCTTCCGCTATCCGAATGGAGCGCATGTCTTCGACAAGTTCAGCCTGCGCATCCCGCCGGGGCAGAAGGTCGGGCTGGTCGGCCGGTCCGGCGGCGGCAAATCCACCGTGTTTGCCCTGCTGCAACGGTTCTATGACGTTCAGCACGGCACCATCGCCATCGACGGCCAGGACATCTCGAAGGTCACCCAGCACAGCCTGCGCGAGGCGATCTCCGTGGTGCCGCAGGACATCTCGCTGTTCCACCGCTCGATCATGGAGAACATCCGTTATGGCCGGCCCGATGCCACCGATGCGGAGGTGCTGGAGGCCGCGATTGCCGCACGCTGCGATTTCATCGAGCATCTGCCGCAGGGCATGACGACCATCGTCGGCGACCGCGGCATCAAGCTGTCGGGCGGTCAGCGCCAGCGCATCGCCATCGCACGCGCCTTCCTGAAGGACGCGCCGATCCTGCTGCTGGATGAGGCGACGGCGGCGCTCGATACCGAGTCCGAGGAGGCGATCCGCGAGGCGCTGTCACTGCTGGTGCGCGGACGGACGGTGATTGCGATCGCGCATAGGCTGGCAACGCTGCGCAATTTCGACCGCGTTGTAATGCTGCAGGGGGGCAAGATCCTCGAGGATGGCCCGCCCGACGTCCTGCTGCGGGGCAGGGGGCCTTACCGCGAATTGGTCACCCGCGAGATGGGCCGCCTCGCCGTGAATGCGGCCTGATGTGCCGGCGGTGCGTGTTGCGTTGGGACTGATCAACCGCTCGAGGTTGCGATGGCATCAGAACTCGTAAGCCAGCTTCGCCCGGTCGAACAGGCAACGGAGTCGCCGTTCTATATCCCGATGACGGGACCGGCGACGCGTCCCCGGCGTTCGCTGAAACATGACGACACATTCATAGTCCTCGACAGCCATGGCGATATCGGCGCCTCCGCCGGCGGTCCGGACGGGCTGTTCAATGCCGACACCCGCTATCTCGCCCGGCTCGAGATGATGCTGGACGACGTTCAGCCGCTGTTGCTCGGCTCCAATTTGCGCGATGACAATTCGGCGCTGACTGTCGATCTCACCAACTCCGACGTCTATCGCAACGGCCGTCTGATGCTGCAGAAGGACACGCTGCACATCGTGCGATCGATCTTCCTGTGGCGCGGCACGGCCTATCAGCGGATCGGCGTGCAGAATCATGGCGACAGCCCGGCGCATTTCGATCTTACACTGTTGTTTGACAATGATTTCGCCGACCTCTTCGAGGTGCGGGGCGAGCGGCGGCCAAAGCGCGGCGTGGGCACGAGCAAGCTGTCTGGGCCGACCGATGTCGTGCTGGAGTACCGCGGGCTCGACGGCCAGGGGCGGTTCACCGTCCTGCATTTCGATCCGCGGCCGACGCGGCTCTCGGTGAATGCCGCGACCTATCATTTCGATCTCGACCCGAAACGGACCATCTCGCTGTCCATCGCCATCTCCTGCAACAGGCCGTTTACCGGCAGATCGGTGCCGTTCTTCCGCGGCTTGCTGGCGCATCGGCGCGAGATGCGCCTTCAGACCGCAGGCGCCGCCACCGTCGAGACCTCCAACAACATCTTCAACGAGGTACTCAGCCAGGCAATGGCCGATCTCAACATGCTGATGACGGACACCCCGCAGGGCCGTTATCCCTATGCCGGGATTCCCTGGTACTCGACGACCTTCGGCCGCGACGGCCTGATCACGGCATTGCAAATGCTGTGGATCGACCCGCGCATCGCCGCCGGCGTGCTGCGCCGGCTTGCCTATTTCCAGGCCCAAGCCACCGATCCGCTTGCGGACGCCGAGCCCGGCAAGATCCTGCATGAGATGCGGGGCGGCGAAATGGCCGCGCTCCGTGAAGTGCCGTTTGCGAAGTACTACGGCAGCGTCGACTCCACGGCGCTGTTCGTCCTGCTGGCAGGACTCTATGTCGAGCGCACGGGCGATGAGGAATTGCTCGCCGAGCTATGGCCCGCGATCGAGGCGGCGCTGCAATGGATCGATGGGCCCGGTGATCCCGATGATGACGGCTTTATCGAGTACCGCCGCGCCAGCGAACTGGGACTCGCCAATCAGGGCTGGAAAGATTCCTTCGACGCGATCTTCCATGCCGACGGCAGGCTCGCCGAAGGTCACATCGCGCTCGCCGAGGTGCAGGGCTACGTATTCGCCGCGAAGCGGCTGGCGGCACGTTGCGCCTGGCGCCTGGGGCGTCTCGACATGGTGCGAAAGCTGGAGGCGGAAGCGCAGCAGTTAGCCGAGCGGTTCGAGGCGGCGTTCTGGTGCGAGGAACTCGGCACCTATGCGCTGGCGCTCGACGGCGCCAAAGAGCAATGCCGGGTACGCTCCTCCAACGCTGGACAACTGCTGTTCACGGGCATCGTGCGCGAGGACCGGGCGCGGCTGGTTGCTGCCGATCTCATGAGCCAGCGCTTCTTTTCCGGCTGGGGCATTCGCACCATCGCGTCGAGCGAGGCGCGCTACAATCCGATGTCCTATCACAACGGCTCGATCTGGCCGCACGACAATGCGCTGATTGCGCTTGGTTTCGCCCGCTATGGCCTCAAGCATTCGGTGGCCCATCTGTTCGAGGGCATGTTCGATACCGCAAGCTACATGGACCTGCGGCGGCTGCCCGAACTGTTCTGCGGCTTCCGGCGCGAGCGCAAGCGTGGCCCCGTGCTCTATCCCGTCGCCTGCGCGCCGCAGGCCTGGGCGAGCGGCGCGGCTTTCACCATGCTGGAGGCGGCGCTCGGTCTCGAATTCGATGCGGCCCGCGGCGAGATCCGCCTGCGCGATCCGCGCCTGCCGGCGTTCCTCAACGAGGTGGTGCTGCGCGATCTCAAGCTCGGCGCATCCAGTGTCGATTTGCGCCTGCGCCGCCACGGCGAGGAAGTTTCGCTCGAGGTGTTGCGCACGCGTGGCCAGATTCAGGTGTCGATCGTGCTGACGCACTGACGTGGCGCGATCTTCGAAGATGAGGGGAAAGCACATGCGCGAAAGATGGTTTGTTGCCGTGCTGGCCGTGGCGCTTGCCATGTCCGCCGGTGTATGGGCGCAGGGCGAGACGGCCGGACGCAGCACGGCACAGGATGTGCCGAAGCAGGACGCTCCGAAGGAGGCGAAGCCGCCGGTCTCCGTCACCGTGATCGGGGCGCGCGACGCGCACGGCATCCTTGGCCGCGAAGTTCGCAGCGCCAACGACGAGAACATGGGCCGCATCGTCGATGTCATCGTCGATCGCGAAGGCATGGTTCGCGCGGCGGTGATCGATTTCGGCGGGTTCCTCGGCGTCGGCAGCCGCAAGATCGTCGTCGACTGGCGCGCGCTTCGCTTCGGCGCCATCGCCAACAAGAGCGACAGCATCTCGCTGGAACTGACCAAGGAGCAGGTGAGCAAGGCGCCCGAGTACAAGGAGGATCAGCCGGTAATCGTGCTTGGCGCCGCCGGGAGCCTGCAGCCCTGGGAATTCGATCACTAGGGGGGCTGCGATCTGGTGGCGCATTCGTTCCATTCGATCGCAAAGGATGATGGCGACCGTCGCAGGCGGCCGTCGCACGATAATATTGTGCCGCTTCCGGTCCCCGTCAGGGCGCCGCCATCGCAGCAGAGCCAGCGCGGCCTCGACTGGTTCATCTTCTTCCTTGCCGACGTCCAGACCGGTTTCGGTCCCTTCATCGCAGTCTACCTGACCACGCAGAAATGGACCCAGGTCGAGATCGGCATCGTGCTTTCGATCGGCGGCATCATCGGCCTGCTCGGGCAGATGCCGGGCGGGGCGATCGTCGATGCCGCGCGTTCGGAGCGCGTGGTGGCGGGCTTTGCCGTGGCCGCGATCGGCATGAGCGCACTGGCCTATGCGTTGTGGCCGATCTTTCCCGTGGTGACGGCTGCGGCGGTCCTGCATGCGATGGCGAGCTGTGTGCTGGGACCGGCGATCGCGGCGATCAGCCTTGGTCTGGTCGGCCCGCTCGCGATCGGCGAACGGCTCGGCCGCAATGCGCGCTTCGCCTCGCTCGGCAACGGCTCGGCAGCCGCACTCATGGGCGCAGCCGGTTACTACATCTCCAATCGCTCCGTGTTTCTCGTCACGTTTCTCCTGGCCATTCCGACCTTGCTGGCGCTCTGGCGCATCCGCGAGCGGGAGATCGACATCGTGCAGGCGCACGGCGCCATTCCGCGCGAGGCCCCGGATGAAAAAGCGACCAGCGTCTTCACGCTGATCCGGCAGAAACCGCTGCTGATCTTTGCGGCCAGCATCCTGCTGCTGCAGCTCGCCAATGCGGCGATGTTGCCGATCATGGCGGGCGTCGTCACCACGCGGTCGAGCCAATGGGCGCCGGTTCTGATCGCGGCGTGCATCATCGTGCCGCAAGCGATCGTGGCGCTGATGTCGCCGACTGTGGGGCGCAAGGCGCAGGCATGGGGCAGGCGGCCGATACTGCTGATCGGCTTCGGCGCGCTGGCAATCCGCGGCATCCTGTTCGCGACGGTGACCGATCCGTTCCTGCTGGTCGCCGTGCAGATATTCGACGGCATCACGGCAGCGGTGTTTGCCGTGATGGTGCCGCTGATCGTCGCCGACGTCGCCTTTGGCAGCGGGCATTTCAATCTGGCGCTGGGCATCATCGGCACCGCAACGGGCATCGGTGCTTCGCTTAGCACCGTGCTTGCAGGCTACATCACCGACAAGTTCGGCAGCAGCGTCGCGTTCCTCGGCCTTGCCGGCGTCGCGGCAACCGGGTTGCTGCTGATCCTGCTGATCATGCCGGAGACACGGCGGACGGCTTAGGCAGCAAGTCGCGGCGCCGCAAGCTTGCGATAGAGCGTGCTGTAGCTGGCCGCGGAAAGTTCCCAACTGTAGGATTTCGCCATCGCGCGGCGCCGCATGGCGTCCAGGCGGTCCTTGGCGTTGAACGCGGAGAAGGCGCGGCGGACGCTCCCGATGAACGAATCCATCGATGGCTTGTCGAACAGGAAACCCGTCTCGCCGTCCGTGATGGTTTCTGCAAGGCCGCCGGTCTGGTGGCCGATCGGCAGCGATCCGAAGCGCTGTGCATACATCTGGCTCAAGCCGCAGGGCTCGAAGCGCGAGGGCATCAGCGTGAAATCGCTGCCGGCGAAAATGCGGCGCGCTTGCGCGTCGTTGAAGCCGATGGTGACGCCGACTGATTCGGGGCGACGCCTGTGCGCCTCGACCAGCGCCTGCTCGAGGGCCGGCTCGCCGCTTCCCGTCACGACGATCTGTCCGCCCGAACCGATGATCTCATCGGCGGCCGCAAGCACGAGGTCAATGCCTTTCTGATGAACCAGGCGCGCAACGAGGCCAAACAGCGGCCCGCGCGACACCGCGAGCCCGAACTGCTTGCGGACATAATCCGCGTTGGCCCGCTTGCCCAGCCAGTCACCGGCGCCGAACTGCTGGGCCAATTGCGGACAGATCCGGGGATCCCAGGTCTCATCGATGCCGTTGAGAATGCCGGTCAGTTGCTCGTCATTGGATCGCTTGCTCAGCAAGCCTTCGAGGCCGCATCCAAGCTCTGGCGTGGTGATTTCCTTCGCGTAGGTGGCGCTGACTGTGGTGAGATGCGAAGCGAAAACCAGGCCGCCTTTGAGAAAGGACAGCTTGTCGTAGAATTCGAGTCCGTCGATATTGAAGGAGTCTTCCGGCGCACCGATCCGCCGCAGCGAATCCCGCGGGAACAGGCCTTGATAGGCCAGATTGTGGATGGTCAGGATCGAGGGCGTCGTGGCGCCCTTCCAGGCGAGGTAGGCGGGGACGAGCGCGGCTTGCCAGTCATTGGCATGGACGAGATCGGCTGCCCAATCCTTGTCCACCATGCCCATCGCAAGTTCGGCGGCAGCCGAGGCAAGCCGCGCAAATCTGATGTCGTTGTCGGACCAGTCGAGGCCGGCTTCGTCGCCATAGGGCGTGCCCGGCCGGTCGTAGAGCTCTGCACATAACAGCACATAGACCGGCAGGCCATCGCGGGCCGCCGCACGTCCGATCGAGCAGGCCGGCATCTCCGCCAGCGCGGCGCATTGTCCAACGATTTCAATATGAGTGAGTTGCTCGATGACGTCGCGATAGCCCGGCAGCATGATCCGGACATCGCTCCACGTGCGCAACGCCCGGGGTAGCGCCGCCGAGACGGCGGCAAGTCCGCCAACCCGGACGAAGTCGTCCATTTCGGTCGTGACGAACAGAACCCTCAAGATGCCCTCGAACTGACCCTCCGCAGCAGGCTATGCAAAATCGGGTCCAGTTTTGCCCGATGCGCCAATGCGCATGGGGCCGTGTGGTTCCAATTCGAAGCTTTCCCGGAGCAGCGTCACCCATTAGGTTCGCCCGCAACTGGAAGCGCGATGCGACGTCGGGAGCTGAAATGAGTGTAGCCGGGCAGGGTGAGGGAAATTTGACAGGCAGCTTTAGCGGCCTGCGCGTGCTCGATTTTTCGACGACCATCGCCGGGCCGCATTGCACGCGCATGCTGGCCGATACGGGCGCCGAGGTCATCAAGATCGAGACCGCCGAAGGCGAGACCATGCGGACCCGCCCGCCGGTGCGCAACCATTGCAGCACCGCCTTCGGTCAGCTCAACGTCGGCAAGAACAGCATGGTGCTCGACCTGAAATCGCCCGCGGGCGTCGAGGCCATACGCCGCCTGGTCGCGACCGCGGACGTGCTGGTGGAGAATTTCCGACCCGGCGTGATGAAGCGGCTGAAGCTCGATTACGACCAGCTGCGCGCGCTCAATCCAAGGCTGATCTATTGCTCGATCTCCGGCTACGGCCAGACCGGGCCATCGGCGGAGTTGCCGGCCTATGCGCCGGTCATTCACGCCGCTTCCGGCTACGAGATGGCGCATCTGGCCTATCAGCCGGGCCGCTCGCGGCCGGATTATTGCGGCATCTACCATGCAGACGTGCTGACCGGCGTCTACGCCTTTGGCGCGATCTCGGCTGCGCTGTATCAGCGCCACGCAACGGGGCAGGGCCAGCACATCGACGTGTCGATGCTGGAATCCATGTTGAGCCTGACGCTGAACGAGCTGCAGTGGTCGCAGTTTGAGGTCAAGCCGACGCAGCGGCCGATGTTCGGACCGATCGAGACCAGCGACGGCTATGTGATGGTTGCGATTGCCAGCGAAAAAACTTTCCAGAACCTGATGCAGGTGATCGGCCGTCCCGAATGGGTCAGCGATCCGCGCTTTGCCAAATATGCTGACCGGCGCGAGAACTGGGCCAAGCTCATGGACGGGGTCGAGGTCTGGTCGCGCTCCGTGAGCACGGCACAATGCCTTGCGGCGCTGAACGCGGAAGGCGTGCCTTCGTCGGCGTACCGCACCGTCAAAGAGGCGCTCGCCGATCCGCAAATAGCCCATCGCGGCGCGCTGGCGGAAGTCGAGGATGGCGGCGGAACATTCAAGGTGCTCAACCTGCCGTTCCGCATGTCCGGCGCAAAGGTTTCCACTGCAAGGAAGATGTCGACGCTCGGTGAGCACACGAGGGCCTATCTGAAGGAGGCCGGGCTTTCCGAGGACGATATCGCCGCATTTGCGGAACAGCCGGTGGCCGCCGCACGCCGCTGACGCGGCTGCGGCTTTTCATCCCGCGGGTCGAGTTGCGGGCTTGCAGCCGCGCGCATTTCCCGTCAATCTGACAAGACGTCGTTTACGATCCGGAATACCGGACGGACGCTTTGGAGGGAGGAAACCATGATCGCGGCAACCCGATCGCGCGCGTTTGCGCCGATTTTCCTTGTGGCGGCATTTGGCATCGCAGTGTCGGGAAGCCCCGCTGTCGCCCAAAAGGCTGGCGGCACCATCACGGTCGGCCTTGAGCTCGACATCCCCGGTTTCGACCCGCTGAAGGTCGGTGTCTACGACACCGCCGCGCTGACTGCATCGTCCGCGATCTTCGATACACTGACCTATCTCGACGCCAACGGAAAGGCTCAGCCGAAGCTCGCGCTGTCCTGGGAGCCCTCGGAGGACTTCAAGACCTGGACCTTCAAGCTGCGTCCCGGCGTCAAGTTCTCTGACGGCACGCCGTTCAACGCGGCGGCGTTCAAGGAGAATTTCGACCGGCAAAAGGATCCCGCCAACAAGTGCCGCTGTGCCTTCTATATCGCCTATATCAACGACGTTCAGGCGCCCGATGAGCTGACGCTCGTCTTCAACCTGAAGGACCCGTCGGTGAATTTCCCGGCGCTGAACTCCTACGCCAACCAGAATGCAGCGGTTCACTCTCCGACGGCCTGGAAGACCAAGGGCGACGATTACAACCGCAATCCCGTCGGCACCGGCCCCTATGTACTGAAGTCGTGGACCGCCGGCGATCGCATGATCCTGGAAAAGAACCCGGACTACTGGGACAAAAACAAGGTCTATCTCGACCGCATCATTCTGAAGCCGCTGCCCGACGCGCAGTCGCGTTTCGCAAGCCTGCAGTCGGGCGAAGTCGACCTGATCTGGGATGATGAATACGACGCCGACAACATCGAGAGGGCGAAAAAAGACTCCAAGCTGACGGTGCTCAGCTACACCGGGTCCGGCGCAGCAGTCACCGCTTTCAACACCAAGGTCCCGCCGCTCGACGACGTCCGCGTGCGCCAGGCGCTGGTGATGGCGCTGGATCGCAAGACAATGTCGCAGGCGCTTACCAATGGTCTCGCCAAGCCCGCCTCCAACCCCTATGGCGACGGTTCGTGGGTGAAGTGCAAGGACGACGGCGCGCTGCCCTACGACGTCGAGAAGGCCAAGGCGCTGATCAAGGATTACGGCAAGCCGGTTGAATTCAAGAAGCTCTTCACCGCAACGCCGCGCGGACGTGCGGGCGGTCAGGTTGAGCAGCAGCTGTGGAAGCAGGTCGGGGCCAATATGGAATTGGAAATGATCGACCAGGCGACGTTTCCGGCGCGCGGCTTCACCCGCCAGTTCCAGGCGATCGGATGGCGGATCGTCGATCTTGCCGATCCCGACCCGCAGATGTTTGCCAATTTCCACACCGGTAGCCCGGCGAATCTTGCGCAATACTCAAATCCGCAGCTCGACGGTCTGCTGCAGAAGGCCCGCACCACCGCCGACATTGACAAGCGCATCGATCTCTACTGCGAGATCTCGCGGCTGATCAACAAGGAGGCTATCTGGTACTGGACCTTCCAGAACACCTACTACGCCATCTCGACGGCGAAGGTGAAGGGTCTGCCGAAAATGTACAGCGGGGTGATCGACGTATCGCGCACCTGGAAGGAATAGCCTGCCATGGCGTTCTTTCTCGCGCGCCGGCTCCTCTATCTGGTGCCGGTGCTGATCGCGGTTTCGCTGCTGACGTTCTCGATCGCGTCGCTGCTGCCCGGCGACCTTGCCATGACGATCCTCGCCGACCAGGCGACGCCGGAAAATCTCGCCGCGCTGCGCAAGGATATGGGCCTGGATCAGCCGCTCTGGCAGCGCTATTTCACCTGGCTCGGTCACATGCTGCAGGGGGATTTCGGCCGCTCGTTCCGCACCGGCCAGACCGTGCTGCAGGCGCTGGCCGAGCGGCTGCCGGTTTCGATCGAACTGATGCTGCTGGCGCAGATCGGCGCGCTGGCGCTCGGCGTGCCGGTGGCGATCGTCTGCGCAGCGCGCAGCGGCGGTCCGTTCGACCGATTCATGACCGGCTCCGCCTTTGCCTTGCTGTCGGTGCCGACCTTTCTGTCCGCGATCCTCCTGATCTATCTGTTCGCGGTCGAGCTGCGCTGGCTGCCTGCGACCGGTTACGTGCCGTTTACCGAAGATCCGCTTGGCAACCTCCGCTTCATGGTCCTGCCGGCGATGACGCTGGCGCTGGCGGAATGGCCCGGGATCATGCGCATCCTGCGCTCCGACATGATCGCGACCTTGCAGGAAGACTTCATTGCGCTTGCCAAGGCCAAGGGCCTGACGCCGGCGCGCATCCTGTTCGTGCACGCGCTGAAGCCGTCCTCGCTGACGCTGGTGACGATCACCGGCATCAACATCGGCCGCTTGATTGGCGGTGCGCTGATCGTCGAGACAATCTTCGCGCTTCCAGGCATCGGTCGGCTCTTGGTCGGCGCGATCCTCACCCGCGATCTCGTCATCCTGCAGGGGGTGGTGCTGCTGGTGGCCGCGGGCTTCGTCATCATGAACTTCATCGTTGACTTGCTCTACGCCGTGCTCGATCCGAGGATCCGCCATGGCCACGCTTGAACTCGACCTCGCCGAGGAGGCGATCTCTGCGCCGACTAAAAAGGGCAAGCGGCTTGGCGTGCTGTTCTGGGCCGCGGTCGCCTGGATGATCTTCGTCTTTGCCGTGGCGATCCTTGCACCCGTGCTGCCGATTCCGGATCCTGCTGCCATGAACATGCTGGCACGGCGCGGTTCGTTCTCCGCGGCGCACTGGCTCGGCACCGACGGGCTCGGCCGCGACGAACTCTCGCGCCTGATCTACGGCGCGCGCATATCGTTGCTGGTTGGCCTCTGTGCGCCGATGATCGGCCTGACCTTCGGCGGTGCACTCGGCCTGCTGTCGGGCTATTTCCGCGGCCGGGCCGGAACCTTCGTCGTCGGCGCCATGGACGTGCTGCTGGCCTTTCCGCCGCTCATCCTCGTGCTCGCCGTCATTGCCTTTGTCGGGCAATCGATCCTCAATCTCACGCTTATCCTCGGCGTGCTCGGCATTCCCGCCTTCATGCGCGTGGCACGCGCCACCACGCTGACGCTGTCGCGGCGTGAATTCGTCATTGCCGCGGAGGCACTCGGCGCCTCGCATGCGCGCATTCTGCTGCGCGAATTGCTGCCGAATGTGCTCCTGCCGCTGCTTGCCTTCTTCCTGCTCGGCGTCGCCGTCACCATCGTGGTGGAGGGATCGCTGTCGTTCCTCGGGCTCGGCGTGCCGCCGCCGACTTCGAGCTGGGGCAGCATGATCGCCGAGGGCCGCGAGAGCCTCGACGTTGCGCCGCGGCTCGCCTTCCTGCCGGCGATCGCGATGTTCCTCACCGTCCTTTCCTTTAATCTCGTCGGCGACACCATGCGAGCGCTGACCGATCCGCGGCAGGGCGCGCTGTGACGGACAAGGCGTTGCTGTCGGTCGAAGGTGTGGCGGTCGACCTGCCGACCCCGCGGGGCAATCTGCGCGCGGTGGACCGGGTCAGCCTCACGGTGGGGGCGGGACAGACGCTTGGCGTCGTCGGCGAGTCCGGCTCCGGCAAGACCATGCTGTCGCGCGCCATTCTCCAGCTCCTGCCGAAGAAAGCAAAGCTCAACGGTCGCGTGATGTTCGACGGCCGGGACCTCGTCAGCCTCGATCGCGAGAAACTGCGCAAGCTGCGTGGCCGCGAGCTCGCGGTGGTGTTCCAGGACCCCATGACCTCGCTCAACCCGGTGCTCACCATCGGTACGCAATTGATCGAGACGTTGCAGGAGCACCTCGAACTCGACCTTGCGGCCGCAAGGAAGCGCAGCGTCGAGCTGCTCGCCGCCGTCGGCATCCCTGCGCCGGAGCAGCGGCTGACACAATACCCGCACCAGCTCTCCGGCGGCATGCGCCAGCGCGTGGCGATCGCCATTGCGCTGTCATGCGAACCGAAGCTGCTGATTGCCGATGAGCCGACCACCGCGCTCGATGTAACCATCCAGGCGCAGATCCTCGACCTGCTCGCGCGCGAGCAGCGCCGCCGTCACATGGCGATGATCCTGATCACCCACGATCTCGGCGTCGTCGCAGGGCGTACCGACGAGGTTGCCGTGATGTATGCCGGCCGTGTCGTTGAGCGCGCGCCGACACCGGCCTTGTTCAAGAGGATGCGCATGCCCTACACCGAGGCGCTGTTGGCTGCGATTCCGAAGCTCGATGCGGCGCCTCATACGGTATTGCCGGCGATTTCCGGCCGGCCGCCCGATCCGACGCGGCCGATCAAGGGTTGCTCCTTCTCGCCGCGCTGCCGATATGCGGTCGCGCGCTGTCACGGCGAGAAGCCGGAGCTCACCGAGGCGGAGACGCCGGCGCATCAATATGCCTGCTTCCACCCGATCGAAATGCCAGATCCCGTTCCTGCATGATGCTGCAAGCTTCGTCCACCGCTCCGCTGCTCAGGGTCGAGAATCTCGTCGTCGAATATGCTGTCGGCGGCAAGACGGTCCACGCCGTCACCGACGTCAGCCTCGACATCGCGCGCGGTGAGACACTCGGCCTGGTCGGCGAGTCCGGCTGCGGCAAGTCCACGCTCGGCCGTGCCGTGCTGCAGCTGCGCCAGGCGCAATCCGGCAAGGTGCTGTTCGACGGCAACGATCTGACCGCGATGCGCGGTGATGCCTTGCGCAAGATGCGCCAGCGCGTGCAGCTGATCTTTCAGGACCCGATCGCGTCGCTCAATCCGCGGAGGCGGATCGGCGACATCGTGGCCGAACCACTCGTCATCGCCGGCATCAGGGATCCCGAGAAGCGCCAGAGGATGGTGAGCGACGTGCTCACCGCTGTTGGCCTTGACCCGGCGCTGGTGATGGGGCGGCTGCCGCACGAATTCTCCGGCGGCCAATGCCAGCGCATATGCATCGCGCGTGCGCTGGTGCTTAATCCCGACTTCATCATCTGCGACGAGCCGGTCTCGGCGCTCGACGTCTCCATCCGTGCGCAGATTCTCAATTTGCTCGAGGAGATGAAAGCGCGCTACGGACTGACGCTGCTGTTCATCGCCCACGACCTCGCTGTCGTGAAGGCGGTGAGCGACCGCGTCGCGGTGATGTATCTCGGCCGATTGTGCGAAGTGGGTCCGTCCGAGCAGCTGTTCGCAAAGCCGGCGCATCCCTATACCGCGCTGCTGATCGAGGCGATTCCGGTGCCCGACCCCGACATGCGGCCGGCCGAAGCAGTGCCGGTGGGCGAGCCGCCATCGCCAATCGCGCCGCCCTCCGGCTGCCGCTTCCGCACCCGCTGCCCGCGCGCGGATGCCAGATGCGCGGCTGAGGTGCCGGAATTGCGCCCGGTCGCGCCCGGCCAGTACGCCGCCTGCCACCATCCGCTGACCTGAATACCAGCCAAGCGCGAGTGTGTTTGTCCTGTCGGGACAGACGTGGCAAGGTCCGGCCCAACAAGAAGCCATTTGCGGGAGAGAGACGATGAAGAGCTTTCAGGTTGCCGAGTTCAACGCCCCCCTGAAAGAGGTCGACCAGCCGACGCCGCAACCGTCAGGCACGCAGGTGCTGATCAAGGTGAAGGCTGCCGGTGTCTGCCACAGCGACCTGCACATCTGGGAAGGCGGCTACGATCTCGGCCATGGCCGCAAGCCGTTGTCGTTGAAGGATCGCGGCGTGTCGCTGCCGCGGACCATGGGTCATGAGACGGTCGGCGAGATCGTTGCCTTCGGGCCGGATGTCACCGCGGCCGACAAGGGCGACCTCAAGGTCGGCGATATCGCGCTTGTCTATCCCTGGCTCGGCTGCGGCAAGTGCCCGACCTGCATCGGTGGCGACGAGAACATGTGCGCCATCAAGCCGAATGCGCTCGGCGTCTATTGCGACGGCGGCTATGCCGACCACATGACCGTGCCGAATGCGAAATATCTGATCAACCTGAAAGGGCTCGACCCGGTCACTGCCGCGCCGTACGCCTGTTCCGGCGTCACCACCTACAGCGCGCTGAAGAAGGTCGAGAAGGAGCTTAACACGCCGATCGTGGTGTTCGGCGCCGGCGGCCTCGGCCTGATGCTGCTGTCGCTGCTCAAAGCGATGGGCGGCAAGGGCGCCATCGTCGTCGATATCGACGCGCGCAAGCGCGAGGCGGCGGAAGCGGCCGGTGCGCTGGCTACTGTCGACGGCAAGGCGCCCGACGCGCTGGAGCAGTTGCAGGAGAAAGCCGGCGGACCGGTCCGTGCCGTGATCGACCTCGTCGGCAGCGCGCAGACCACGCAACTCGGCTTCGACTGCCTCGGAAAGGGCGGCAAGCTCATCATCGTCGGCCTGTTCGGCGGCGGCGCCACGTTCGCATTGCCGCTGATCCCGATCAAGGCGGTGACCATCCAGGGCAGCTATGTCGGCAATCTCCGCGAGACGCAGGAACTGCTCGACCTCGTACGCAGCAAAAAGATTGCGCCGATCCCGGTAACGAAGCTGCCGCTGGCAAAAGCCAACGATGCGCTGCTCGACCTGCAGAAAGGCAAGCTGGTCGGCCGCGCAGTGCTGACGCCGTAGTAGCTACCAACCGTCGTCATGCCCGGCCTTGTGCCGGGCATCCACGTCTTGCTTTGTCGCGGACACAAAGACGTGGATGGCCGGGACAAGCCCGGCCATGACGAAGTCTCTCACAAGTCTGCGTGCTCCAGGGAACCCCCATGTCTGCCAGCAACGCCTTCCACATCGCCGTGCTCGGCGGCGATGGCATAGGCCCCGAAGTGATGGCGCCGGCGCTGGAGATATTGCGCAGGATCGAGTCGAAGTCCGACCTCGCATTCCGCTTCACCGAGGCGCCGGCGGGCGCCGGTCACTACCGCGAGACCGGCAAGTCGATGCCGGACTCCACCATCCGCCTGTGCGAGGAAGCGGATGCGATCCTGCTCGGTGCCTGCGGACTGCCGTCGGTGCGTTACCCCGACAACACCGAAATCGCGCCGCAGATCGAGCTCCGCTTCCAGTTCGACCTCTATGCCGGCGTGCGCCCGGCGCGCCTCATTCCGGGCGTGCCGAGCCCGATCGTTGGCGCGGACCAGCGCGGCATCGATCTCGTCCTGATCCGCGAATCCACCGAGGGCCTGTTCGCCTCGATGGGCAAGGGGGTCGTCACCGACAGCGAGGCGCGCGAGACGCTGGTCATCACGCGCAACACCTCGGAGCGCCTGTTCGATTTCTCCTTCCGTCTCGCCGAGCGCCGCAAGGCCCGCGGCCGCCCGGGTCAGCTTAGCTGCGTCGACAAGGCGAACGTGTTCCGCGCCTTCGCTTTCTTCCGCGAGATTTTCGATGAGGTCGCCAAGCGCCATCCCGATGTGAAGGCCGACCATGTCTATGTCGATGCCTGCTCGGCATTCCTGGTGAAGCGACCCTGGGATTTCGACGTGCTGGTGACGGAGAACATGTTCGGCGACATCCTCTCCGATCTCACCGCCAGCCTGATCGGCGGCCTCGGCATGGCGCCGTCGGCCGATATCGGAGACCGCCACGCCATGTTCCAGCCCTGTCACGGCACCGCGCCCGATATCATGGGGCAGGGCAAGGCCAATCCCACCGCGATGATCCTCTCCACCGCGATGATGCTGGACTGGCTTGCCGACAAGCACGGCGTGGAGAGCGCGGCGGAAGCCGGCGAGCGCATCGAGATGGCAGTGGACAAGGCCTATGCCGGCGGCATCAAGCCGACGGAGCTTGGCGGCAGCAGCGGCACCGCCGACGTGACGAAGGCGGTATTGGCGGCGCTGTAGGATGGCGGCGAAGCGAAACCCATCACTGCACCGCCCGGGATTTGATGGGTTTCGCTAACGCTCTACTATCCTACGGCTTTACTGCCGTATCCTACTTTGCATGGGGTTGTTTTCGCGATTTTGAGTGTAGGACGGGTTGAGCTCTTCGCGAAGCACGTCCTACGGGACGTCACTTCCCCTTGAATTGCGGCTTGCGCTTTTCCATGAAGGCGGTGCGGCCTTCTTTGAAATCTTCCGAGTCCATGCAGGCATTGCCGATCGCCTTGATCGCCTCCATGTCGCGCTTGTCGGGATCCTTCAGCACCTGCGCAATCGTGATCTTGGCGGCCTTGATGGCGAGCGGCGCGTTGCCGGAGATGGTGCGCGCGACATCCATGGTCGCATTCCAGAGTTCGCTGTCCGGCAGCACGCGGTCGACCAGGCCGATGCGCAGCGCCTCGGCGGAGTCGATCCGCATGCCCGTATACATGATCAGCCGCGCCCAGGACGGGCCGACCAGCGACACCAGGTGGCGCAGGCCGTCATAGCCATAGGCGATGCCGAGCCTTGCCGCAGGGATGCCGAACTGGCTGTTCTCGGCGGCGAAGCGGATATCGGTGAGCATCGCGACCTGCATGCCGCCGCCGAGGCAAAAGCCGCGGATGCAGGCAATCGTCGGCTTGGGATAGTTGGCGAGCAGCGCGCGCTGCGCCTCGCTGCGCTTCGAATATTCCGCCGACGCCTCGGCGTTGTGACGGGTCTTCTCGAACTGGCTGATATCGGCGCCCGAGACGAACGCCTTGTCGCCGGCGCCGACCAGCACCACCACACGGACCGCGGGATCGTCGCGCAACTCGGTCAGCGCATTGCCGAGCCCCTCCCACATCTCCAGCGACATCGCATTGCGCTTCTCGGGATTGTTGAAGGTGATGACGCCGACGCCGTCATCGACGCTCTGCAAAATCTTGCCGTCGGCGTGGGATTTCTGGATGGATTTGGGAGTGTCGAGCATCGTGGGACGACCTTAAATCGGGAGCGTCGGGCGCAATTCAGCCGCCCGCGGCCCGCATGATAGCCCGGGCATCGCCGCAGCAGGAATGTTTCTTTGCCGGGCCGTGGCTCGAGGAACGCTGTTCTTCTCGGCAATCGCAACGCTAGCCCCTTTGCTATGTCGCTGCGTCAGCTATTGTGGCCGGCAACCGAATAACAAAAGCATGCGGGGGAAGGCCATGCCGTTCACGCGTCGAGAGGTGATCGCAGGAGGTGCAGGGCTTCTGCTGGGGAGCGTGTTTCCGGCACGCGCGCAGTCCTATCCCGGCCGCACCATCAAGATGATCGTTCCCTATCCCGCAGGCGGCACCACCGACCTGCTCGGGCGCCTGGTCGCCGACCAGATCAAGAGCGGTCTTGGCGCCACCGTCGTGGTCGAGAACAAGCCGGGCGCCGGCACCACGCTCGGTGCCGAGCAGGTCGCGCGATCGGAGGCCGACGGCTACACGCTCTTGATGGCGACCTCGACGACGCTTGCGATCAACAAGACGCTGTACAAGAAACTGCCCTACGATCCCGTGAAGGATTTTGCCCCGATTGCGCTCGTCGCCGGCGTGCCCTTTGCGCTGATCGTCAATCCGGCGATTCCCGCAAGGACGCTGCCGGAATTTATCGCCTACGCCAAATCGAAGCCGGGACTGGCCTATGGCTCGGCCGGCAATGGCAGCCCGCAGCATCTCGGCGCAGAGATGCTGAGGACGGCGGCGGGGATCGATATCCGCCACGTGCCCTATCGGGGCAGCGTTCCGGCGATGCTCGACGTGATCGCCGGCCACATTCCCTTCATGGTGATCGATCTGCAGCCGGCGCTGCAGCAGATCAAGGAAGACAAGGTGAGAGTGCTGGGGGTCACAACGTCGAAACGCGTCGCCGTCGCGCCTGACATCCCCACCATCGCGGAAGGCGGGCTCAAGGGTTATGAACTCGTCGCCTGGCAGGGCGTGGTCGCGCCATCGGGCACGCCGCGCGCGGTCATCGATCAACTCGCCGGCCAGATCAACGCATTGGTGGCCGATCCCGCGACACGGGAAAGGCTGACGGCACTTTCACTGGAACCCTGGCCGCCGTCGACGCCAGACGGTTTTGCGGCCTACATCAAGGCCGAGGTCGACCGCTGGGCCGTGATCGTGAAGAACTCCGGAGCGGAAGCGGAATGAGGCGGGATTTCTGACGGCATGTCCGATTGCAATGTCTTGATCGTGGGCGCAGGCCCCGTCGGCCTCACGCTCGCCATTGATCTTGCCTGGCGCGGCATCGACGTCGCGGTCGTGGAAACGCGCAGCGCCGGCCAGCCTCCGGAGCCGAAATGCAACCATGTCGCCGCCCGCACCATGGAGATTTTCCGCCGGCTGGGCCTTGCGGAAAAAGTGCGCAATGCTGGTCTGCCGGCGGACTATCCGCACGACATCAGCTACCGCACCAGTTTTGTCGGCGAAGAGCTGACGCGGATCAAGATTCCCTGCCGGCGCGATCGGTTCACCGCCAGTGACGGCCCCGACTGCAACTGGCCGACGCCGGAGCCGCCGCATCGCATCAACCAGATTTTCCTCGAGCCGATCCTGTTCGGGCACGCGGCTGCGCAGCCGCGCATTCGCATCCACAGTCGCACGGCGGTGGAAGCTGTCGTGATCGAGGACACATCCGCCGGCGTCACCCTGCGTGACCTCGACAGTGGCGCCATCAGGCGCATCACGTGTCGCTACCTGATCGGCTGCGACGGCGCCCGCTCCGTCGTACGCAAGGCGATCGGCGCGGAATTGACAGGCGATGCCGTCATCCAGCGCGTGCAGTCGACTTACATCCGTGCGCGGGCGCTGCTCGGCCTGCAGCGGCACGAGTCCGCCTGGGGCACGGGATCGATCAATCCGCGCCGCTCCGGCATGGTCTATGCGATCGACGGCCGCGAGCGCTGGTTGGTGCATAATTACATGCGGCCGGGCGAGGGCGATTTCGACTCGGTGGATCGCGACGCCTGCATCCGCACCATCCTGGGCGTCGGTGCCGATTTCGATTACGAGGTCATCTCGAAGGAGGACTGGTACGGCCGCCGCCTGATCGCGAGCAAATTCCGCGACCGCTGCGTGTTCATCGCAGGCGACGCCGCCCATATCTGGGTGCCCTATGCCGGCTATGGCATGAATGCCGGCATTGCCGATGCCATGAACCTGTCGTGGATGCTGGCAGCGCACCTCAACGGCTGGGCGCCCGCCGCCATCCTCGATGCCTATGAGGCGGAGCGCTGGCCGATCACGAGCCAGGTCTCGCGCTTTGCGATGTCGCATGCGGAAGCCGAGATCCGCCGCCGCGGGTCGGTGCCGGAGGAGATCGAAGACGAAGGCCCGGCGGGCGAACGCGCGCGGCAGGAGGTCGGGCGCCTGACCTATGAAATCAACGTCCGGCAATACGCCTGCGCGGGACTGAACTTCGGCAGCTACTACGATCGCTCGCCGATCATTGCCTATGACGATGGAAAACCGCCGCCTTACACGATGGACAGCTACACGCCGTCGACAGTGCCGGGCTGCCGCACGCCGCATCTGTGGTGCAAGGACGGTCGTTCGCTGTATGACGCGATGGGGCCGGAATTCACGCTGCTGCGCTTCGACCCATCAATCGACGTTGCCGCGTTTGGCGCTGCCGCGCGCGCGAGGGGGCTGCCGCTGAAGATTCTCGATGTCGCCACGCCGGCTTCCACCAAGCCGGATGGTGACACACTCGTGTTGTCGAGGCCTGACCAACACGTGGCATGGCGCAGCAACAGGCTACCCGCCGATTGTCTCGCACTGACAGATCGGGTCCGCGGTGCTGCAAACCAGATGCATGCGCACGGCTAGTCTTCGTTGGCCGCGATCGATTCCATCAGGGACACCAGCTGCCGCTGTACGGTCTGGTCCTTGATCTTGCTGTAGGCCCGCAGCAACCGCAGGCTGAACGCGCTGTCGAGGAACAGGAGGCTTTCGACCTCGCGAGCCTTGTTGTCGCCATCGTAGAAGAACGTCACGGGCACATCGAGCGCATTGGCGATCTGCTGCAGACGCGCCGCGCCGACGCGATTGACGCCCTTCTCGTACTTCTGGACCTGCTGGAAGCTGACGCCGAGCTTTTCGCCGAGCTCCGCCTGCGAGATCTTCTGTTCGACCCGCCGCAACCGGATTCGTTTGCCAAGTTCGATGTCGGGCTTGCCCGCGCTGCGTTGTTTCATTCTCTTCGTTGCTGATTTATTCATTCGCTCCTACCGTCCTTCGGTCGAGAAGCCCCCGAAAAGATGGGTCAGGGACTCACCCATATACACCGCCTCGAATTCCCTTGGATGGACGAACTCGTCCTTGAACCAGGGGTATTTGGCGGGATTGAAAGCCTCCACCAGCCAGTCGATCGTGCGACGCACCCGCGGGATGCGGCCGCTGCCGGGATGGTAGGAGAGCCATATGTCGAAAGGCCTGCGAAACTCGATCTCGAGCGGCACGACGCCGCCGAGAGCGGCGGTGTAGGTCGGAAACACGCCGACGCCTGCGCCGTTGGCGACGGCCCAGTAATTGGCGCTGGACACATTGGTACGCATCGCGAGCAGGTCGCGCTGGGAAAAGCCGGGGAAGAAGCTCTCGAACAATTCCTTGGTCGCGGTCTGATCGGCGCTCTGCAACACCAGCCGGTGTCTGGTCAGGTCCGCAAACGATTTCGGCGCGCCATGCGCGGCGATATAGGCTTCGCTGGCAAAGAACATCAGATACATGCGGCCAAGCCGCACCAGCTTGGCGTCGAGCGACGCCGGCTGCGACAGATGAATGGCGACGTCCGCCTCATGCCGGGAAACGTCGGCCGAGCGCATCGCACAGTGCAGGTCGACGAGGATGTTGGGATAGGAGCGCTGGAATTCGACGAGGCGCGGCGCTACCCAGAAGGTGCCGAGGCCCTCGGTGACGGCGACGCGCACTTCGCCCGAAACCGTGCTGGTGACGGAACTGGAGGCGCGCATCAGGTCGAACGCGGCCGCCTCCATGCGCTCCACCGCGGAGACCACCATCGCCCCCTCGTCGGTGATATGCGTACCGTGAACGCCCCGGGTGAACAGGGTGGCGCCGACCTGGCGTTCGAAATCGTCGATCCGCCTCCGCACGACGTTGATTGACAGATCAAGCCGCTCGGCGGCCGAGCGGAAGCTGCCGCAGCGGACGACCTCAAGGAAAATGCGGGCTGCGTCCCAATCAGTAAGGGCGCCGAGGGATACCTTCCGGCGTTCTTCCTGCGGAACACCCCTTTCCAGCGTGAGCGACATACAGGCCCCTTTTCCTCGGGTAATCTTGGCAGAAGATGCCAAGCAGTACAACCAGGGCGGGTCTCGCGCCCCGATTATTCACGTCTAAAATTACCGCTCAGCCGCGAGCACCGGTTTCTTACGGGCTTCTTGCGGGCTGGAGGGCCTTCAGGGGTATTTGGATAAGGTCGACTGTTCATATTTGGTTGTACGGCAACGCCGATACGTTTGCGGGCGCAGCAGCTCAGCAGAACTCCCAGCAAAGCAACGCACGTCGTGCTGTCTCCGATGGTGCATTTTGGTGCCGGCCCACCAGGCCATCTTGGAAATTGGGGGACGAGCGGACATGGGACTGAAACCGCCGGCCGGATCGTCATCGATCCACCTCGCAAGCTCGATACCAGCCGAAACGCTGGCGGAGAATATTGAAGAAAGGTTGCGATCGGCGCTCGCAACCCTCGAACGATGCCAGGCCTCGCTTGCCAACGACGCCGAGCATGACACGGCGGATCTGCTGTCGGTTGCGATCCTGCAGCTTCGCATGAAGCTGAAGGGCGTCAGTCACTCCGAGCTGAAGCTGCTTTGCGATGTGCAGGCGGCAGAAGAGCAGGCGCAGGCGGCACGCAATCCGAAGGCGCCGCGGGGACGCCGTCGCCGCGGCCGGCCGGTCCTCAGGCTGGTGCGGTAAGATCGACTAACCCTCGGCTTCCAGCGCGATCGTCACCGTGCAGACCACGCCGCGCGGCAGGAAATCGACGGTCGCCTCGCCACCGAGTTGGTCGCGCGCGCTGCGCTCGATCAGCCGAGAGCCGAAGCCGCGTTGGACCGGCGCCGTGACCGGCGGGCCGCCGGCCTCGGTCCAGATCAGGCGCACCTTCCGCCTGGCGTCTTCCTCGATGATTTCCCAGTCCAGCGCGACCGTGCCGACGTCATTCGACAGCGCGCCATATTTGGCGGCGTTGGTGGCGATCTCGTGCAGGATCATCGAGAGCAGCACGGCCAGACGCGGCGCCAACGGCACCTTCGGGCCGAACATCCGCACCCGTCCGGGGTCGTTGAGTGCGTAGGGCTGCAGCACGCGGCTGATCACGTCCTGCAAGTCCGAGCCCTGCCATTTCTCGATGCTGAGGAGATCATGCGCTTCGGCAAGCGCGCGCAGGCGCCCTTCGAACTTATCCCGCTCGGGACGGCTGGCGCTGCGAAAGGTCTGTGACGCGATCGACTGCAATATCGCGAGCGTGTTCTTGACGCGATGGTTGAGCTCCTCGACCAGCAGCTCCTGCAGCATCTCGCCGCGCGCGATTGTCGTTGCCATCCGCACCGCGAAGGCAAGGCCGACCAGCAGCAGGATGCCGCCGATCACGCTGGTGATTGCGAGATTGCGCCAGAGCGGTCTGACCAGCGAGGCCTCGGGAATGCCGCCCACGACCGTCCAGCTGGTGAGCGCGGATCGGGCGAGGCCGGTGATCAGCGGTGTGCCTTCGAGTGTCACCGTCGTCAGCGTCGCCTCTCCGTTGCGGAACAGTGCCGCATCAAGGGAGGGCGAAGCACGCTTGCCGATGGTCTCCTGCGGGTTTGGCACGCGTGCGAAATTGATGCCTTCACCGTCGAAGATCGAAATGGTCCAATCCTGGCTCGGCCGCTGCTTTTCGATGAGGGCCTGAAAAGCATCGAGTGGCGGGCTGAAGGAAATGACGTAGACAACTTCGCCGTTCTTGATGACCGGCACCTCCACTGTGACGATCAGGTTCTTCTTGATCGTACCGTTGAACAGGTTCGAGTAAGCCGGCTGCTTGCTCGCAAACACCTTCTCGACCATGCCGAGGTTGGTGCGCGGCGGCAGGCTCGCGATGTCATCCGTGACCGAGGAAAATACCGGCCGGCCCTGGCGGTCGGCCACCAGCACCACGCCATCCCTGCCATATTGCTCGAGGAAGCCGTGTGCGATGGGCCGGAAGGTCTCGTAATCGCCGGCGCGCAGCGAGGAGGTGAGTGCGAGAACCTGCAAGCCGCCGGTCATCCGCTGCATTTCGGCGTCGAGCACGATGCGGATCGAGCGCACGGTCTCCAGCACGCGCTGGGTAGCGTCCTTGCGATCCTGATCGTAGTTGTAGATGACGATCCCGGCCGCGAACAGGATCAGCGGCAGCGTGGTCCCCGCGACCAGAAGAGCGAGACGCACTGGCAGGGATGGTTTGGGCACGAAGTTCTCGCAACTGACGCAACACCGCCGGGAGCATAGGAGAAGCGCCGAAGCCGCGCCAAGGAATTCAGCCGCAAACGGCGCCGGGAGCGCCTTGCGTGCGCTGCGGAATCCGTCTCACTTTTCAGAGATTGCTGTCGGTGATCGCCGCGTAGATCATGGTGCGCAGCTCGCGCCGGATCGGATAGGCGGTCGACGGCATCACCTGGGTCATGAAGATGGTGATCAGCTCCTCGGCGGGATCGATCCAGAACGCGGTAGCGGCCGCGCCGCCCCAGAAATATTCACCGGGACTGCCCGCGATCAGCGTCTGCGCCGGATCCATGGTGACGGCAAAGCCGAGCCCGAAGCCGATCCCGTTGTTGGTCGCCTCAGAGAACATCGAGCGCGATAGCGCCGGGAGATCGAGCCCGCCGGGCAAATGATTTGTCGTCATCAGCGCCAGTGTTTTCGGCCCGATCAGCCTGACGCCGCCGAGCTCGCCGCGGTTGAGAAGCGCGCGGCAGAAGGTGAGATAGTCTGCCACCGTCGAGCACAGTCCGCCGCCGCCGGAGAAGAAGGTCGGCGGCTTGAGATACGAGCTCTTCGTCGGATCATCCTGCAAGCTCAGCATCGCCTTGCGCTCGGCGGCGGTGTATTTGATCTCGCCGGGCGGATCGGCGGAGTAGCATGCGGCGAGGCGATGTGCCTTGTCGGCAGGCACATAAAAGTCGGTGTCGTTCATGCCGAGCGGCTTGAAGATGCGCTCTTTCAGGAATTGCTCGAACGGCACCCCGGAAATCTTGCCGATGAGATAGCCGATCACATCGGTCGAGAGCGAGTAGTTCCAGGCCTCCCCCGGTGAGAATTCCAGCGGCATTTGCGCGAGATGCGCGACCATCGAGTCCAGCGTGCCTGACGTCTCGACCTCGCCGATCTTCCTTTCGCGATAGCCGGCATCGACATTGGAGCGCTGCTGGAAGGCGTAGGTGAAGCCGGAGGTGTGGCGCAAGAGGTCGACGATCTGTATCGGCCGCGCCGGCGGCTTGGTGAGATACGCCGGATTGCTGCCGGCGACGAACACGCCGAGATTCTTCCACTCCGGAATGTATTTGTGCACGGGCTCGTCGATGGCGACGCGGCCTTCCTCGACCAGCATCATGAAAGCAACCGACGTGATCGGCTTGGTCATGGAATAGATGCGGAAGATGGTGTCGTCCTTGACCGGCGCCTTGCGCTCGATATCGGCATAGCCCTGCACGGAGGAATGCACGATCTTGCCGCGCCGGTAGACCGTCAGCTGCGCCCCCGGGTAGCGGCCGGCATCGATATAGCGTTCTTTCAGATGCCGATCGACGCGCGCGAGCGCGGTACTGGACATCCCGGCGGATTCGGGGGAGGCGGGGGTCGGGGCGAGCATCGGACAGGTCTCCGGAACAGGCGGCAGCGCTTTTTGATACTCGAAAAGTGTGGCCTGATCCAACGGCTTCTGCCTACGCAAGCGCGGTATGCCAGTGTAGGCTACACCCTCTCGTCGCGTCATTTTCCCAGGACAGCCCAAGATGACCCAATTCAGCGAAACCGAACTGACCGCCGCCGTCCTCAACAGTTTCAACGATACGCCCAATCCGCGCGCAAAATTCCTGCTGCAGGAACTCGTGAAGTCGCTGCACGACTATGTCAGCAAGACCGATCTGACCTTCGAGGAATGGGAATTCGCGATCGACTTCCTGACCCGCACCGGGCAGAAGTGCACCCCGATCCGCCAGGAGTTCATCCTGCTCTCCGACGTTCTCGGCGTTTCCATGCTGGTCGACGCGGTCAACCACAGGGAACGTGAGGGCGCCACCGAGACCACGGTGCTCGGCCCCTTCTATGTCGGCGAGCACAAGGTGACGCCGCACGGCACGGACATTTCGGCCAAGCTGCCGGGCGAGCGGATGTTCGTGCAGAGCCGGGTGACCGACCTCAATGGCAAGCCGCTGCCGGGCGTTCCCGTGGACGTCTGGCACGCTGACGACGACGGATTCTATGACTCGCAGAAGCCGACCTATGCAACGCAAGGGCCATCGTCGCGCGCGCGCTTCATCACCGATGCCGACGGGCGCTTCTTCTTCCGCTCCATTTTGCCCTGCAGCTATCCGATTCCGGTCGATGGCCCGGTTGGCGAGATGATCCACTACACCAAGCGCCCTGCGATGCGACCGGCGCATGTGCATTTCCTCGTCGCCGCGCCCGGTTACGAGCCGCTCGTCACCCATGTCTTCATCGGCGGCGATCCCAATATCGATCGCGACGTGGTGTTCGGCGTGAAGGACGAACTGATCGCCAACATCGAAAAGCGCAACGATCCGACGATGCCCGACGGCAAGCCGGCGCCGGCACCGTGGCACCTGATGACCTACGAATTCAGGATGAAGCCGGGCGGCGGCGCTGCACCAAAACCGCTCGCGGCAAAAGCAACGGAAGACGCCTGAGAGCAAAGAGGCGCCACTTGCTCAATCCTTGTGCGGCGCACAAGGATTGAGCGAACGGCCGACAAGATTTGAGCGAATCGCAAATTTTCGAAGCGCGCGCGAGTTAACGGCGATTAACCGGCCGGACTCGTAAGATCCTGTAATTCATAGGCTTATTGCGCTGCATCAGCGCTGGCACACCGCTTGAATAGTGGCTGCTGACGCCATTGAAGCCGTCCCTCGAGACTATTCATCCGAAGTGCGACGCCGCCGATCCGGGCCACCCCGGAGTGCGCCCTCATGGTGCTTCCAGCGCAGCGTTATCGGACCGTCTCGAAGCAAAGACGCCAACAGGATGCCACGACGCAAAGGACGATACGACCCATGACCACGCGCACCAAAACCTCGGGCCTCAGCCGCCGCGGCCTTCTAAAGGCCGCAAGCGGCACCGCCGCGCTTCTCGCCGCCGCCAAACTCAACTTTCCCGCAGGTGCTTTCGCGCAAGGCGCCGGGCCCGAAGTGAAGGGCGCCAAGCTCGGCTTCATCGCGCTGACAGATGCGTCGCCGCTGTTCGTCGCCAAGGAAAAGGGCATCTTCGCCAAATACGGCACGCCCGATGTCGAGGTGCAGAAGCAGGCCTCCTGGGGCACCACGCGCGACAATCTCGTGCTCGGCTCGGAAGGCAATGGCATCGACGGCGCGCATATCCTCACCCCGATGCCGTATCTGATCTCGGCCGGCAAGGTGACGCAGAACAATCAGCCGACGCCGATGTACATCATGGCGCGGCTCAATCTGAACGGTCAGTGCATTTCGGTTGCCAAGGAATATGCCGACATCAAGGTCGGCGTCGACACCGCGCCGTTCAAGGTCGCACTCGAGAAGAAGAAGGCCTCCGGCAAGGCCGTCAAGGCTGCGATGACGTTCCCGGGCGGCACGCATGATTTGTGGATCCGCTACTGGCTCGCCGCCGGCGGCGTCGACCCGGACAAGGACATCGAAACCATCGTGGTGCCGCCGCCGCAGATGGTCGCCAACATGAAGGTTGGCACCATGGATTGCTTCTGCGTCTGTGAACCCTGGAACCTGCAGCTGATCCATCAGGACATCGGCTATACCGCGATCACGACCGGCGAACTCTGGAACAAGCACCCGGAGAAATCCCTTGGCCTGCGCGCCGCCTGGGTCGACAAGAATCCCAGGGCCGCCAAGGCGCTGCTGATGGCGGTCATGGAAGCCCAGCAGTGGTGCGAGAAGCCCGACAATCGCGACGAGGTTGCGGCGATCTGCGCCAAGCGGCAGTGGATCAACTGCCCGGTCGACGACGTCACCGATCGCGTCAAGGGCAAGTTCGACTACGGCATCCCCGGCAAGGTCGTCGAGAACTCACCGCACATCATGCGGTTCTGGGCCGATCACGCCTCCTA
>DATEJC010000578.1:0-13475 GCA_035278345.1 Bradyrhizobium sp.
CTTCGGGCGCCGCAGCCGGCCGACCACGCCGGTCGGGAAGAAATAGACGCTGGCGATGAACAGCAGCCCGAGCCAGAGCAGCCAGCGGTCCGGGTGAAACAGCTGCGGCAGGATCGGCAGCCCTTCGAGCGCCTTGCTCAGGGCGCCCATCAGGTTCTGCAGATAGCTCTCCGCCAGCAGCAGGATGGTGGCGCCGATCACCGCGCCATAGAGCGTGCCCATCCCGCCGATCACCACCATGAGGAGGATATCCAGCATGATGTCGAACGACAGCGTGGTGCCCGGCCCGGTGTAGCGCAGCCACAACGCGCAGAGCACGCCCGCCAGCGTCGCCATCGCCGCGGAGACGCAATTGATGATCGAACGATAGACCACGGTGCGGTACCCGATCGCTTCGGCGCGGAAATCGTTTTCGCGAATGGCCTGCAACACACGGCCGAACGGCGAATTCACGACCCTCAGCATGGCAAGAAACAGCAGCACCGCCGCCGCGAATACCAGATAATAGGTAACAATCCGCCCGGTGATGGCGACGCCGAATATCTCGAAATCGAGCAGTTTGAAGCCAGGCCGCAGCAGCTCCGGCACGCGGAAGGTGCGGCCGTCCTCGCCGCCGGTCAGCCAGGAGAGTTGAGAGGCCAGCACCTGGAAGGCCGAGGCGACGGCGAGTGTAATCATCGCAAAGAAGATCGCGGCGACGCGCAGCGAGAACAGGCCGATAACGAGCGCGAGCAGCATTGCCAGTGGCAGGCCGATGGCGATACCGGTCCCGATCGCCACCCAGCTCGGCCCCATCGCATAAAGCGCGATCGCTACCGAATAGCCTCCGATGCCGAAGAACATGGTGTGAGCGAAAGAGACTACGCCGGTATAGCCGAGCAACAGATCGAAACTCGCCGCCAGCACGATGAAGTAGCAGATCTTGGCGGCGACGTTGAGCGACTGCGAGCCGGGAAACAGGAAAGGCGCCAGCGCCAGGCCCGCGAAGATCGCGGTCAGCGCCACGTTGAGCACCACGCTTTGCGGCGCCTCGCCGGTCGAGGGAGCTGCCATCAGCGCCTCCCCACGGAATACAGGCCGCGCGACCGCCAGAGCAGGATCAGGACCATCAGCAGGATATTCGAGACCAGCGCCAGCTTCGGAAACAGGAAACTCGTATAGTTGGCGACCAGCGCAACCAGCAACGAGCCGATGAAGCAGCCGCCGACCGAGCCGAGCCCGCCGATGATGACGACGATGAAGATCAGCACCTGCACCTCCAGCCCCATGCCGGGGGTCAGCGTCTCGCGGTAGAATGCCCACAGCACGCCGCCAAGTCCGGCAAGGGCCGATCCCGCCACGAACACGGCGACGAACAACCGCCGGATTCGATAGCCGAGAGCCTCGACCATCTCGCGATTCTCGACGCCTGCCCGGATCAACAGACCAAGCTTGGTCCTGTTGAGCACAAGCAGCATGGCCAGGAATACGATCAGCCCGAGCATGACCGCGATCAGCCGATAGCGCTCGATCGCCACCTCCCCGAAGATCAGCGAACCGCGGAATGCGCCGGGCACCTGCAGCGTGATCTGCACCGGTCCCCAGATCACGATGATCAACTGCTGGACGACGATCAGGCCACCCATGGTGATGAGTATCTGTTTCAGGTGCTGGCCGTAGACCGGCAACACGATGACGCGTTCGAAGGCATAGCCGAATGCGCCGGTAACCAGCATCGCGATGGCGATCGTCGCCGTCAGCGCCAGGCCGTTGGCCAGCATCGAATCCGCCTGCAGGGACGCAGCGAGCGGGACGGCGGCAATCAGGCCAGCATAGGCCCCGAGCGAGATGAAGGCGCCATGACCGAAATTGAGCACGTCCATCAGGCCGAACACCAGCGTCAGTCCGGACGCCATGATGAAGATCATCATGCCCATGGCCAGCCCCGCGATCGTCAGCGTCACCCAGGTGGAGGGCGAACCGACAAGCGGCAGCGCCAGCAGCATCAGGCCCGGCACGAGCGCAATCGGCCACCAGTCGACAGGTTGCGCGGGAATCTGGAACTTGGCCGTATCCGTCGTGCTCATTGATGCTGATCCAGGCTGAGACCTAGGAAGCGATGCTGCAGGTCGCGGTCTTCGGCCAGCTCCGCCATGGAGCCGGCGTGCACGACGCGGCCATCGTCCATGACGGCAACGCTGTCGCCGAGCGATTTCGCAACCATGAAGTTCTGTTCGACCATGAGGATGGTGGTGTCGGTCGACTTCAGCTCGCGGAAGGCCGCGACCATGTTTGATATCATCGAGGGCGCGAGACCCTTGGTCGGCTCATCGATCAGGATCAGCTTGCGTGGTTCGATGATGGCGCGGGCGATCGAAAGCATCTGCTTCTGGCCGCCGGAAAGCGAGCCGGCAGCAAGCGACCAGAACCGCTCCAGCGCCGGAAACAGCCCGAAAATCCACTTCAGGCGCGCAGAATCGATGTCGCCCTCGCGCGCGGCGAGAACGAGGTTTTCCTTGACCGTGAGATCGGAAAACACCGCCATGCTTTCGGGCACATAAGCGATGCCGGCGCGGGCGATGTCCGGCGTCTCGCGCCCGCTGATGGTGGCGCCATCGAATACGACCTTTCCGGCGGAGGCCTGCCACAGGCCCATGATGGTGCGAAGCGTCGTCGTCTTGCCCGCGCCATTGCGGCCGATCAGCATGGTGAGGCCGCCGCGCGGCACCACGAGGTCGACGCCATGAAGGATGTGGTAGGGCCCGATATGGGTCTCGACGGCGTCGAGACGGAGCAGCGGCGCGGCATCAGGCATCGGGCGCGATCCCAAGATAGGCTTCCTGCACGATCGGCGAGGCGATCACCTCGGCAGGCTCGCCGTCCGCGACCAGCTGGCCGTTATGGAGCACGATGATGCGGTCGGCGAGCGAGCGCACGACATCCATCTTGTGTTCAACCAGCAGGATGGTCTTGCTGGCGTCGGCCTTGATGGCGCTGATGAGATTGAGGATCGTCGGCACCTCATCGACGCTCATGCCGGCGGTCGGTTCGTCGAACATGAAGATGTCAGGCTCGAGCGCCAGCAGCATGGCGACCTCCAGCTTGCGCTGATCGCCATGCGGCAGGGAGCTGGCGATATCGTTGCGCCGCGCGGTGAGCGCCGTCTTTTGCAGGAATTCGTCAGCCTTGGCGATCAGTTGCTTGTGGGTCGACCACCTGGTGAAGAGGTCGAGGCCGGTTCCGGCGCGGCTCTGCACGGCGAGGCGGACGTTTTCGGCGACGGTCAGGCCCGGAAAAAGATTGGTCAGCTGGAAAGCCCGGCCCATGCCCTGCCTGGTTCGGGCGGACGCCGTCAGGCGGGTGACGTCATGGTCGCGCAAGAGAACCTGGCCCGCCGTCGCGCGCAGCTGACCCGAGATCAGGTTGAAGTAGGTGGTCTTGCCGGCCCCGTTGGGGCCGACAATGGCGGTGAGCGTACCCGGACGAAAGGCGCAGCTCACCGCATTCACGGCGACGTGGCCGCCGAAGCGGATGGTCAGATCGCGGGTTTCGAGTGAAGCGGGCATGTGGCGTTCGTGTGATGCGGAACGATCTGTTCGTCTTCACCTCGCCCCGCTTGCGGGGAGAGGTCGGATCGCGTCGACAGATGCGATCCGGGTGAGGGGTACAGGTCCATCGATAGATCACGCTCGCGGAGAGCGCCCCTCACCCCGCCCTCTCCCCGTAAGAACGGGGAGAGGGGGAGGAAAGGTCAGCGCTTGTTGCGGATCGGGACCGGCATCTCCGCGATCGGAATCTCGCGCACGAGATCCAGAAGATCCCATTCGTCCTTGCCGTTGGCCTTGACCTTGAAGTGATACATCGCCTGCAATGCCTGATGGTCTTCCTTGCGGAAGGTCATCTTTCCCTTCGGCGTGTCGAAGTCCATGCCTTCCATGGCGGCGATCAGCTTCTCGCTGTCGGTGCTGCCTGCCTTCTTGACCGCCGTGATGACGGCGGAAGCCGCGGCCATGCCGCCGGCAGTGAAGAAGTCCGGCGGCACGTTGAAGCGCTTCTTGTGCTCCGCCACCAGCCAGTCGTTCATCGGATTCTTCGGGAAACCATAGTAGTAGTAGACCGATCCTTCGATGCCGGGATAGGGCTTGTAGGACTTCATCACCGGCAGGATGTTGCCGCCGGGGGCGACCTCGATGCCGAAGCGATCCGGCTTGAGCTCCATGATCTTGGAGAACGGACTGGGGCCGGCCCAGATGATGACGATGATCTTGCGCCCCGGCTTGTCCTTCAGCGCATCGAACAGGCGTTGCGCGGAGGCGGTGAAATCGGTGGTGTTCTGCGGTGCGTATTCCTCGAACACGACCTTGGCCTTGCTCTTGGTTGCGGCGAGCGCATCCTTGATTGCGGTGACGCCGTCGCGCCCGAAGGCATAGTCCTGGGCAAGGGTTGCGACCGACACGTCGGAGCCACCCAGCGCAACAGCGCCGGCCAGCGCGTCTTGCGTCGAATTGCGCGCGGTGCGGAAGATATAGCGGTTCCACTTGTCGCCGGTGATCGAATCGGCGACGGCCGGCTCGACGATCAGGACCTTCTTGGCATCTTCCGCGACCGAAAGCATGGCGAGCGCCGAGCCCGACGCTGTCGTGCCGACGGCGAGGTCAGCCTTGTCGTCGGCGTAGGACTGTTCGAGCAGCGATTTTGCGATGTCAGGCTTGCCCTGGTCGTCCTTGGACAGGACCACGATCTTCCGCCCGTTGACGGTCATCGTGCCGCCCGTGAGGTACTCCAGTCCAAGGTTGAAGCCGGTTTCGGTCTGCTTGGCGTAGGCCTCGAGCGGCCCGGTCTTGCTCGAGATCAGGGCGATCTTCAGATCGTCGGCGCCGGCGGCGCTTCCGAGCAGAGCAAGTGTGACAGTTGTTGCAAGAGCGAGTGATAGGCGCACGAAATTTCCTCCGGTGTCGAACTCAGTTGATCAAGCGATTTGCACAGTGCGGTGAACTTTGCAATTGGCAGCTTCGGTGAGAAGTAGCTTCGGTGAGAATGAGTCGCAGCTTCATGCGGCTGCTTTCCAGAAAACCCGCGGCTGTAGCCGCTCCGCTCATCCAGCGCCGATATCGTAGCCGGATTTGCACGGCCGCAGAAACGCAAAAATGACCGGCGATGCGAGATCGTCCTGCGCCGGACGGCGAGGCATTACGCCAGGCCGCCCGGAGGGACCGCTCCCGCCGGCGCCGCGGGCGCCGCCGGTGCCGCCACGGTTGCCAGACGCCTTACGCTGGCCTCGATCGAAACCAGCAGGAAAAGGAACATGATGAAGATGAAGTAGGAAAAGGCGCCCGCGGCGACATACAGGGCCACCGGCACCGTCAGCTTCAGGGCAAATCTTTTGGCCTGCTCCTCCTGCAGCTCCTGGGCGACGAGCTGCAGCTCGCCCTGCAGCTTGTTGAAGAACCACACCACGAAATACGGCGCACGGGTGGGAGGCGTGGCAGCCGTGAAACGGTCGATCGACGACGAATATTGCTTGGCCTTGTTGGCCGCGGCCAGCGCCGGCGCGCGCGCCGTCAGGCGTCTCGCATAGTCGAACAGCAGCGACCGCCACAACACCTCGATGTTGCCCTCATCCAGCGCGTTCTTGTTGTCCAATGCGCTGTAGTTGCGGAATCGGAGCCCGTTGTTGTGCAGCCAGTCGGAGAACTGGGACGAATTTTCGAAGCTGGCTCCCAGCGCGCCGTCGAGCAACTTGTTGAACTGCTGGAATATCTCGGGGTCGAGGCGCTTGCCCTTTTCGTAGGCCACGTTGTCGGGACCGCCGGTCTCCTTGATGATAGGCGCATCCGCCGGAAAGACTTCCCTGATCAGCTTGACGGGGTCGGTCGCCTGGCGAAACCGGTCGAGCTGGTCGGCGATCCGCACCTGCGGATTCGGAGCGAACTGCGCGTACATGGCATAGAGCAGCGCCAGCACCGTGATCAGAAAGGAAATCATCGCGGTTGCGATGACCGTGCCTCTGAGAAGGCGGACAAAGAAGGTCTCTACATTGCTCAGCATGGCACTCATTTCTTCAGGACAATGCCCGATCCCTTGAGCTTCGACTCGCGAACCGTGAATTCGTCGTAGCTCTCGTTGAGGGCACTCAGGGACCGCTTCAGTGCAGCAAGATCGCCTTTGGTCTGGGCGTCGCCAACGGCGCCGACCGTGGTCTTCAGTTCCTCCACCAGCGGTACATCACTGCCAAGGCCCTGCAGCTTCGCGTTCACGATTGTGACTTTCCTGCTCGCCACGTCGGAAACCCGGCTGAATTCGGCGGCTTCATCGAAGATCGCGGAAACGGAATCGCAGTCGGACATCAAGCTTTTCAGCGTGGCCGAATCCGTGGTGTCGCTGACGGGCGCAAGACGCGAGGCAATCGTATCGAGTCGGGTCCTGAAGCCCTCGTTCGGCAGCTCTGCTCGCCGATAGTTGATCCTGCTGAGCGTATCCTTGATGCGCTGCCGCGCGCGTTCATCGGGATCGGGGGGACGCGCCACCGGTGGCGGCGGTGGCGGCGGTGATGCCGGTGCCGACGATGCCGGCGGCGACGGAGGCGGTGAAGATGGTGCGGCCGCAGGTGCAGCCGGCTCAGCGACCGAACCTGATCCGATGTTCGCCTGAACCTGCGGCTGGACCGCCACCGGTCCTGACAGCGTGGAGGCATCGACGGCAAAGAAGCGCAGCGTACCTCGCCCGCCCTGATCCCAGTTGGCAGCCCAGACAAAGCCGGGGCCTCCGGCGAGGCGATAGATCGGCAAGCCGAGTTGCGCGGATCGGCGGAAGTTGCCGAGGAAATCCACCATCAGGCCGGCCCTGATGTCCCGGCCCTGCGCGAGCTGGGCCACATTGTTCGCATCGAGCGGCAGCAAAGTTACCGCGCCCCAGGAAGCCATCAGCCCCTGCACGCCCTGGCTTTGCGGCATGGCCATCACGTTGGGCTGGCCGTACTTCCTGGCAAGCCGCGCAATGTCCTCGTTCGCCTCATTGCCGCTGAACCAGGCGGGCTCCAGGAAGCGGTTCACATAGGAAACGGTGCCGTCGGACGAATGCAGGATCGAGTAGGAGGATACGAACGCGCCTCGCCTGCTGCTTTCCGCCACCTTCCGCGCACACCAGGTAAACCCGTCGAACTGCTCGCTGGGGCTGCACTGGTATTGCCGATAGATCGAGCTTTCAAAGTTGACCTTCGCGCCCAGGTTCAGGCCATCGACCGTGTAGATCGAGGCCACGCTCGGGTTTGCGGCGAGGTTTGGCGCATTCTGCACAACGCTCCTGCGGCAGAAGCTGCGCACGTCGGATAGCCGCGCATCGTTGGGACTGAAGCCCTGCTGCGCCAGTTGCCCGATCGACGTGCCGCGCTGACGAAGATTTTCGTCGATGCAGGAAATCTCTGCCGGCGGAATCTTGCGCCATTCGGCCTGGATGGCCTGGCTGATCGCGGTCTGAACCAGACCACCGAAGATGTTGATGATGTCGCTTCCGCTCTGGGCGAAGGCCCCTTCGCACCCAAAGCCGACACTGAACAGCACGCCGAGCGCCGTCAGCCTTCTACGCATAGCCCTGAACCCCAGCCAGTCCCCGGCCGGCATTATGGCTTGGGGAAGCTGCGATATGCAACCCGCGAGTTTGTTTTTCCTCGGTTAACAGATTGAGATTCCTTGCGGTTCGTTGAAGCTACGCCCGAGGAGACGCGCGCATTTCCGCTTTTCAGGACGAGCGGCCGCGACCGGGGATGCGACATCGCTCCGTTTGACTTGTTATAACATTTGGCACAATGTCCTAACTTAACTGGCCAAAGCCGGGTCAGAGCAAGAGCCAAGAGCTCCAAGGGAGGACAGGAAAATGCGGTCATTCAGGCCCACGCGACGTACGTTCCTCAAGACCGGTACGGCAGCAGCCGCCCTGATCGGGATGGGCCCTGCTCTGCTGCGAGGCGCTGCGGCGCAGGACGCGGATCTGGCGCCCTACAAGTCGGCGAAGATCGACTGGCAGCAGGCGTCGGGCGAGACCATCACAGTCGCCGTGATCCCGGCGAGCTATTTCGAGAACCTCATCACGCTGGCGCCGCAGTTCAAGACGCTGACCGGCATCGACGTTCGCTTCGAAAAAATTCCGCCGGCGCAGATCCGCCAGAAATGCGTGATCGATCTGACGTCGAAGACCGGCACCTATGCCACGCATGCCGCCGACCCCATGTATTATTCGCTCTATGCCGCAAACAAATGGGTCGAGCCGCTCGATACTTATCTGAAAGACAAATCGCTGACCGATGATGCCTGGTTCAAGTTCGACGACATCATCCCGGCCTGGCGCAGCGCCGACAGCGTCGACGGCAAGCTCTACGGCGTGCCATACGATGGCGAAGTCACCATCCAGGTCTACCGCAAGGACCTCTACGACGCGAAGGGGCTGAAGCCGGCCGACACGCTCGAAGCCTATGTCGCCAATGCCGCGGCGCTCAACAACCCGAACGACCGCGTCTGGGGCTGCGCGCTGCGCGGCGTCGCCGGCGCCGGGCAGAACATGTACATCTACCCCTCGATCTTCCGCGAGTTCGGCGGCGTCTGGATGAAGGACGGCAAGCTCACCGTCAACGGCCCCGAGGCGGAAGCAGCGCTCGCCTGGTATGTCGACGTGATGCGCAAATATGCGCCTGCAGCGGCGGCAAATTGGAACTGGCCCGATATCGCCGACGCCTTCTCGCAAGGCACGGTGGCGAACTACATCGACGCGCATTCATCCGCGTCTGTGGTCAACAACCCCGAGAAATCCAAGGTGATCGGCAAGGTCGCCTATGCCCGCTGGCCCAAGGGCCCGTCCGGCAAGCGCGTCACCTCGATCTGGAACTGGGGTTTCCCGATCAATGCTGCGCTATCGGAGAAGAAGAAGAAGGCGACCTGGCTGTTCATCCAGTGGGCGGCGAGCGCCGAGACGCAGGCGCGCACCGCGCATCGCTTCGCCGGTCCCACCAAGCGCTCCGGCGTCAATCGTACCTCGATCTGGAAGGACCCCGACTACGTCAAGCTGATGAATGGCTTTGGCCAGAATTTCGTCGAAGCCACCATGCAGGCGCTGCAGGAGGACACTGACGTCGACTGGCGTCCGCGCGTGCCGCAATGGCCGGCGATCGGCGACACCATGGCGACCGCCATCCAGTCCGCCCTGTCAGGCCAGGCCACGGTGAAGGCCGCGCTCGACGATGCGCAGAAGCGCATCGAACCGATGATGCGCGGCTGAACGGCGCGGCCGATCAATGGCGCCGGCGGCAACAGCTGTGACCGACAACGCGACCGCAATCGCCGCCAGCGATTACGGCCGCGTGCTGGCGCAGCGCGAGCGCCGGTTCGCGGCGGCATTGCTGGCGCCGGCATTCCTGGCGCTGCTGGCGACCACCACCTTCCCGCTACTGTTCCTGATCTACACCAGCGCGTTCCGCATGGACCTAGCGATGCCGTTCACCAACGGCTTCGTCGGGCTCGAGAACTACAAGGTATTGCTGACCGACGAGCGGTTCTGGTCGTCGCTGCTGATCAGCCTCGTCTATACCGGCTCGACCGTGATCCTGCAGGTCGTCATTGGCCTTGCGCTGGCGCTGCTCGTGATGGACATGAAGCGCGGCCAGGGCTGGTTTCGTATCATCGCCATCCTCCCCGTCGTATTGTCGCCGGCCGTGGTCGGCATGATCTGGCGCACCTTCATGCTGGCGCCGGAATTCGGCATTGTCGACTTCCTCGCCATCAATGCCGGACTCGGCAGCAAGAACTGGCTCGGCGATCCCTTCCTCGCCATGGTCTCGGTCATCGTGATCCACACCTGGCAGTGGACGCCGTTCGCGTTCATGGTGCTGCTCGCCTCGCTCGCGGCACTGCCCGAGGACATCTACGAGGCGGCGCGGCTCGATCGCGCCACGGCGTGGCAGCGTTTCCGCCGCATCACCCTGCCCTTGCTGCGCCCGGCCATCGTCATGGTGATCATCATGCGCACCATGGTGGCGTTGACGGCGTTCGCGGCGATCTTCACGGTGACCGGAGGCGGCCCTGGCACCGCGACGGAGATTCTCAATCTCTATGCCTACCGCAAATCCTTCACTGAGTTGTCGATCGGTTACGGCTCGGCGCTGGCGGTGGCGCTGCTGATCGTCACCCTCCTGATTTCGGCCATCCTGTTTGCGATGCGGAGGGCGAAGTGACCGCAAAGCGCCTTCGCTTCTTCGCCCTGCTGGCGATCTCGCTGGTGTTCCTGCTCGCCTGGGCCTTCCCGGTCGTCTGGAGCGTGCTCAATTCGCTGAAGACCGATCGCGATGCGCTGGCCTATCCGCCGAAACTGTTCTTCTCGCCGACGTGGGATGCCTATCATGACGTGCTGTTCGGCTCCGGCTCGATCCTGCCGAACCTGATCTCCAGCATCATCATCTCGGTCGGCACCACCGTCGTCACCATGCTGATGGCGGTGCCGGCGGCCTATGCGCTGGCGCGGCTGCGCTTCCGCGGCAAGAGGTTTTCCGGCTTCTACGTGCTGGCGACGCAGATGCTGCCGCCGGTCGGCATCATCATTCCCTACTTCCTGGTGCTGAAGAACATCGGCTGGATCGATACCTATCAGGGCATCATCCTCATTTATCTGTCGTTCTCCTTGCCCTTCGCGATCTGGCTCCTGGTCTCCTACTTCGAGGACATTCCCTTCGAAATGGAGGAAGCCGCCTATCTCGATGGCGCAAGCCGCATGCGCACGCTGTGGCGGATCATCATCCCGCAGGTGCGCGGCGGCATTGCCGTGACCGTCGTCTTCGTGTTCCTCAATGCGTGGAACGAATTCCTGTTTGCGGTCGTGCTGAGCGGCAACACCGTGCGGCCGGTGACGGTTGCGATGTTCAACTTCGTTTCCGTCGAGCAGACGCTGTGGGCAAAGCTCGCGGCGGTGTCGGTGCTGGCGATGCTGCCGGTGGTCGTGCTCGGCGTGGTCGCGCAAAAACATATCGTGAAGGGACTGACGGTCGGCGCCGTCAAGGGTGGAGGGCGCCGATGAGCGGTCGCGGGACAGTGCGTTTCCAGGACATCGTCAAGATGCACGGCGAGTTCGCCGCGCTGAAGGGCGTCAATTTCGAAATCAAGCCCGGCGAGTTCTTTGCTCTGCTGGGTCCCTCCGGTTCCGGCAAGAGCACCACCTTACGGATACTCGCCGGGCTTGATGCACCGACCGCCGGCCGCGTCTTCATCGACGGCAAGGACGTGACGTCGGTCGACGCACGCGACCGTGACATCGCGATGGTGTTCCAGAGCTACGCGCTCTATCCACACATGACGGTGGCGGAAAACATCGCCTTTCCGCTCGAGATGAGCAATCTGCCGAAAAAGGAGATCGAGCCCGCGGTAAAGGAAGCCGCGCGAAAGGTGAAAATCGATCATCTGCTCGACCGCAAGCCCGGGCAACTCTCCGGCGGCCAGCAGCAGCGGTGTGCGCTGGCCCGCGCCATCGTGCGCAAGGCGCGGCTGTTCCTGCTCGATGAGCCGCTGTCCAATCTCGACGCCAAGCTGCGGATCGAGACACGCGCTGAGCTGAAGAAGCTGCAGCGCTCGCTTGGGGTCACCGCTGTCTACGTCACCCACGACCAGGAAGAGGCGATGACACTGGCCGACCGCATGGCGGTGTTCATGGCCGGCGAAATCCAGCAGGTCGGTACTCCGGCGGAAGTGTTCGCTCGGCCGAACTCGATCGACATTGCCGGCTTCATCGGCAATCCGCCCATGAACCTGGTGCCCGCCCGCTATGCGAACGGCAGCGTCGTCATCGCCGGTCACGCGCTGAAGACAAACGTGCAGATCGCAGGTGAGCGTGACGTCATCGCGGGCATCCGCCCCGGCGCGCTCCGGATGGCGCCCGACGGGTTGAAGGCAAAGGTCGATCTCATCGAGGATCTCGGCGACACCGCCGTGCTCGATCTCGACTGCGCCGGCACCTTGATGCGCGCACGCGTCAACCATGAGGACATCCGGCGCGAAGGCGACATCATCTCGGTGACCGCGCGGGCGCACGATATTCACCTGTTCGATCCCGAGACACGAAGGCGGCTTGGAACATGACCGGTCGTAGCCGCAAGAAACCTGCTCCCCTCTCCGCCGCGCCCGCTGCCGCGCCAGGCTCGGTGCCGCTGCACATCCAGATCCGCGAGTCGATCCGCCGCCAGGTCCGCGACGGCGAGCTGATCGACGAGTCCGGCCGACTGATGACCGAAGCCGAACTCGGCCGTCATTTCGGCGTCAGCCGCATCACCATTCGCAATGCTATTTCGCCGCTGGTCAGCGAAGGCATGTTCGCGCGCACGCGCGGGCGCGGTACCTTCCTGCGCTCCAACCAGCCGGAACACTGGGTCGGCCGGCTGATGGGCTTTTCGGAAACCATCCGCGATGCCGGCTATCAGGCCGGCGCAAAGGTGCTGCAGCAGGGCATGACCAACCGGCACGATGCCGGGGTGAAGGAGCAACTAAGGGAACGCGCGGTATGGCAGCTCAAGCGGCTGCGCTTTGCCGACGAGACGCCGATCGCGATCGAGCACGCCTTCTATCCGCCGGACATTGGCCTTGAGCTCGAGAAGCGCGATCTCATCTCCATCATCATGTACCGGGTGTTCGAGGAAGAGCTGGGCCATCCCATCAAGGAAGCCAAGCAGACCATCGGCGCCTCGCTTGCCGATTCCACCAGCGCCAAATTGCTGGGCGTGAAAGCGGGCAGCCCCCTGCTCGCCATCGAGCGCCTGACGCTCGGCACCGAAGGGCGCCCGCTCGAACTGCTGCGCGCCGTTTATCTCCCCGACTATTTCCGCCTCAGCATCAGCCTGACGCGGCAGCATTCCTGATTACTCGCGACCAAGAAGGACCGAAAACCATGGCAAATGGCGGCAAGGCTTCCGACAGCCCCAACATTCTCCTCATCCTCAACGACGACATGGGCTTCTCGGATATCGGCTGCTATGGCGGCGAGATCGAAACGCCGAACCTCGATCGTCTGGCGGAGGGCGGCCTGCGCTATTCGCAGTTCTACAATACCGCCCGCTGCAGTCCGTCGCGCGCTTCGTTGCTGACCGGATTGCATCCGCACCAGACCGGCATCGGCATCCTCACCTACAGCAACGGCCCGGAAGGCTATGCCGGCAACCTGAACAAGAGCTGCGTGACCATTGCCGAAGTGCTGAAGCAGAAGAAATACAAATCGTATCTCAGCGGCAAGTGGCACATCGCCAGCAACCTGACGGAGCCGACCGACGCATGGCCGATGCAGCGCGGCTTTGATTATTTCTACGGCACCATCATCGGTGCCGGCAGCTTTTACAATCCGAACACGCTGACGCGCGGCAACGACAATATCGAGCACGAGGCGGAAAAGGATCCGTCGTTCTTCTATACCGATGCGATCAGCGATCAGGCAGCGAGCTACATCCGCCAGCACAAGCGGGAGAACCCGGACAAGCC
>DATEJC010000579.1:0-11217 GCA_035278345.1 Bradyrhizobium sp.
TCCAGCGTCGGACCGTGGAACGAGAAGGAAAGCGTCACCTCGCCCTCGCCGCCCTTGGCCTCGACCTCGGCGTCGAGATGGCCGAGCAGGCACACCTTGCCCTCATTGCCGAAACGAATGCGGTCGCCGGCCACGAGCTTCTTCGCCGGCTTCATTAGCGCCTGCCAGCGCGAGCCGTCGAGGCGCTTGATCAGCGTTGCCTCGATCTTCGGCTCGGTCTCGCGCCCGATGCGCCGGCCCTTCAATTGCGCCGGGATCACCCTGGTGTCGTTGACGACGAGTTGGTCGCCCGGCTCGAGCCATTGCGGCAGTTCAGCCACGTGCCGATCGCGCAACGCGCCATCGCCCTGCACGACCAGCATTCTGGCGGAGTCGCGCGGGATCGCCGGACGCAGGGCGATGCGCTCGGCGGGAAGATCGAAATCGAAGAGGTCAGTGCGCATGGGATCGGTACACTGCCCGATCCTCATCCTGAGGAGCGCCAAGCGCGACTCGAAGGATGAGGCCCGGCGATTGCAGCGGTGGCCTCATGGTTCGCTCGGCGATGCGATGCATCGTCCGAAGCCCGCTTTGCGGGATCCTCACCATGAGGGGAAACAGTCAGGCGTCCAGCGCCATCCGGGCCTTGACGATCTTGTCGGGATCGCGCACCGGCTCGCCGCGCTTGATCTTGTCGACGTTCTCCATGCCCTCGGACACCTTGCCCCACACCGTGTACTGGCGATTGAGGAAGGAGGCATCCTCGAAGCAGATGAAGAACTGGCTGTCGGCGGAGTCCGGGCTTGCCGCGCGCGCCATCGAGGCGGTGCCGCGCACATGCGGCTCGTTGTTGAACTCGGCCTTCAGCTTCTGGCCGGAACCACCGGTGCCGGTGCCGTGCGGGCAGCCGGTTTGCGCCATGAAGCCTTCGATCACGCGGTGGAACACGATGCCGTCGTAGAAGCCTTGCCGCACCAGTTCCTTGATGCGCGCGACGTGGTTCGGCGCCAGGTCCGGCCGCATCTCGATCTTCACGGGCCCCTGGGTGGTTTCGAGGATCAAAGTATTTTCGGTGTCAGCCATGCTTTTCTCTCTGCTGGTTTGGGTGAAGTCTTGCGTGTCCCGAATCTGACCGCGAAGGGACGGCCCGCTACCGCGCCAGCCAGTCCCTCGGTAAATGGCAATGGCGTGCAGCGTTGCAACGTTTCCATCACAGCGACCCGGTATGCGAGGCGGTCACTGTCGGATGCCCCTTCCGTCTCATAGGTGACCCGCGGCCGGCCGAGGATAGCGCCCTCGCGGTTGAAGCTCACAATGACGGTGATGTCCATCGGCTTGGCCTGCGAACGCGGCGGTGACTTCCAGCACTGGCCCAGCCGCTCGATCACGTCCTTGATGCTGTCGAGCGGTTCGGCGGCGGCGGGCGCCGCGAGAGCCAACAGGACCGCCGCAAACCACAAGGCTGGCCCGCCGCGCCAGGTCACGGCTTGCTCACTTGATGTCGGATGCGACCTGCACCTTTACCATCTTGTCGGGATTGGCCGGCGGCTCACCCTTGTTGATCTTGTCGACGACGTCCATACCCTGCACCACCTCGCCGATCACGGTGTACTTGCCGTTGAGGAAGGAGGCATCCGCAAAGCAGATGAAGAACTGCGCATTGGCGCTGTCGACGCTGTCGCCGCGCCGGGCCATGCCCACCACGCCGCGCTTGAACGGCGTTGCGGAAAATTCCTGCTTCAGCATCGGATATTTCGAGCCGCCGGTGCCGTTGAATTTTTCCCCGTCGCCGGTCTGCGCCATGAAGCCGTCGATGACGCGGTGGAACGGCACGTTGTTGTAGAAGCCGTCACGCGCGAGCTGCTTGATGCGCGCGGCATGGCCAGGCGCCAGATCCGCGCGCAGCGCGATGACGATGCGGCCCTTCGTGGTATCGATCACGATCGCATTGGCCTTGTCGAGATTGGCCGACAGCGGCTGGGCCAGCGCCGGAAATACGCAGAACAGCGCGGCGATGAGGGCGAGGACTCGGATCATGAAAACTCCGCGAGGCAGATGAACGGGGGTAAGTCGCTGATGTCGTATCAGCCGAATTTGGCCTTCAGGGCTTTGGCGACCGCCGGCGGCACGAAGGCGGAGACGTCGCCGCCCATGCCGGCGATCTGGCGTACCAGTGTGGCAGTGATCGGGCGGACGGCGGGAGACGCCGGCACGAAGACCGTGTGGACCTCGGGGGCCATGGCCTCGTTCATGCCCGCAATCTGCATCTCGTAGTCGAGGTCGGTGCCGTCGCGCAGGCCGCGAATCATGATGGTGGCGCCGGCCTTCTGGGCCGCGGTCACCGTGAGGTTGTCGTAGGTCGAGCAGTCGAAGGCGCAGCCGGCCTTTTGTGCGATGGGTCCAAATACGGCGCGGACCATTTCCAGCCGCTCTTCCGTGGAAAACAGCGGCTTTTTGCCCGGATGCACCCCGATCGAGACAATGAGCCTGTCGCAGAGGGTGACGGCATGCCGGACCACGTCCAGATGGCCGTTGGTGACGGGATCGAAGGAGCCGGGATAAAGCGCAATGCGGGGCATATGCCCCCTCTAGCCTGCCCTGCCCGGGCCGGCAAGGTTCCCGGCTTCCCGGGCGATGGCCCATAAATCCAATTTGGCGCGGGCATTGAACCACCTGCTGTCTCGCTGCGTCTCTAGGGCGGTAGCCAATGTTTCGTCTGCCCTCCCGGCACGAAACAAAACAGGGGCCGGACGAAACCATTTTCCGCATCGGAGAAGACGTCCCGAAACCGGCCTTGGTTACTTAGGCCACAACAAACGACGGGCCCGTTGGGGGGCCCATGACAGGGGACCGTCATGATCAAGGCAATTTCCGCGGTGGCCATTGCCGCCTTCATCGCTGCCGCGCTCACCGTTCTCCCCGGATTTGCCCCGCAGGTTGAAGCTAGCGTTCCCGTGGCGCTTGCGAAGGGCGACCGTCTCGACATCAAGCAGGTCGGCCGCGATTGCTCGCAGCAGGCCTGGCCGAACTTCGAAGCGTCATGCCTGCGCAACGTCGGCACCAAGAACGTGGTTCGCCAAGCGCGACTGGTAACCGCCGACCGCACGCCGTAACCGCACAGACCGTTTACCTACCCACCTCAACGTTGCTCCAAACGTTGCTCCAGGTCGAAATCCCCGGGATGCCCCCCCGGGGATTTTCGTTTTCAGGCCTGCCTTTGTCCGGCAGCCGGCAACCGCATGCGGAAAGTCAACGCGGAGCTTGGCTGGGCGCACGACAAATCCCGATAGCAATTTGCGACGTCTCGTCGCAGACTGATTGCCCCCGTCCGTAAAGCGGCGGGCGCGAAGTGCATTTGTGAAGGGCCCCGTTCATGACTGCGACGTCCGCCGAGAGCCACGGTCCCTCCAGCGCGATCCCGGTCGCCGCAACACTCGGCGCGCTCGGCGTCGTTTATGGCGACATCGGAACCAGCCCCCTCTACGCGCTCAAGGAGGCTGCGAAAGCCGCCATCGGTCACGGCGGAACGCTAACGCCGGACGCCGTCCTTGGCGTGGTTTCGCTGATCTTCTGGGCGCTGATACTCATCATCTCGATGAAATATGCCCTGCTGATCCTGCGCGCCGACAACCGCGGCGAAGGCGGCATCGTCGCGATGCTGGCGCTGCTGTCGGCCCGCAATGCGCAGCCCGGTACATGGCGCGCGCACTTACTTGTCGTCGGCCTGATCGGCGCCGCTCTGCTCTACGGCGACGGAGCCATTACGCCGGCGATCTCGGTGCTCAGCGCGATTGAAGGACTAAAGGTTGATGCGCCGGCGCTCGCGCCGGCGGTGGTGCCGATCACCATCATCATCCTTGTCGGTCTGTTCGTGATGCAGAAGAAAGGCACGGGTGTCATCGGCCAGATCTTTGGCCCGGTCATGCTGGCCTGGTTCATCGTGATCGGGCTGCTCGGCATTCACGGCATCGTGCAGGTCCCCTCAGTGCTTGCCGCGTTGAATCCGTTCTACGCCTTCGACTTCCTGATCCATGAGAATTTCCATATTAGCTTCGCGATCCTCGGCGCCGCCTTCCTCGCCGTCACCGGCGGCGAGGCGATGTATGCCGACATGGGGCATTTCGGACGGATACCAATCCGCCTGGCGTGGTTCGGCGTCGCCTTGCCTGGCCTGGTGCTCAACTACTTTGGACAGGCGGCAATCCTGATCAACGATCCCAACGCGATCGATCATCCGTTCTACCAGCTCACGCCGGACTGGGCGCACTATCCAATGGTGGCCTTCGCCACCATCGCCACGGTGATCGCTTCGCAGGCGATCATCTCCGGCGTCTATTCGCTGACGCAGCAAGCGATACAGCTCGGCTTCCTGCCGCGCATGCATATCGAGCACACCACCAGCCACGCCATCGGCCAAATCTATGTGCCGCTGGTCAACTGGCTGCTCGCGGCCGCAACGCTCGGCGCCGTGATCGGCTTTGGTACCTCGGATGCGCTGGCCGGGGCCTACGGCATCGCCGTGTCGCTCTTGATGGCAATCACCACCTTGCTCGCGGCTCTCGTCGCGATCCAGTGGGGCTACCCGCCGATCATCGTGATCGCCGTCAACGGCTTTTTCTTCATCATCGACTGCATCTTCTTCGCCGCGAATTCGACCAAGCTGATGGAAGGCGGCTGGTTCCCGCTAGTGCTCGCGGCCGTGGTCGCATTCCTGATGCTGACCTGGCGCGGCGGAGTGAAGTTGGTTGAAAGGGCCCGCGCGAAGCTGCGCCAGCCAGAGGAGGACTTGATCGAGACCGCGGTCAACAAGTGCCACTCGAGACTTCCGGGCACCGCCGTGTTCCTGGCGTCCGCGCCCAACGGCGTGCCGCTGGCGCTGACGCAATTCGTCAAGCACAACCAGGTGCTACATCAGCGAGTGCTGCTGGTGACCATACAGATCGAGGAATCTCCGCGCATCGCCGAAGCGGATCGTGCCGAAGTTTTCGAAATCAGTCCGGGCATCACCAGGGTGATCCTGCATTACGGCTTCATGCAGTATCCGACGGTTTATCAGGGGCTGAAGCTCGCCTGTCAGCAGGCCAAGTTGCCCCGCATCAACCTCGCCAACATCACCTATTACATCGGCCGCGAGACGATCATCCCGCGCGAGGACGTTCCGGGCATGTGGGTATGGCGGGAGGCGGTATTCGCCTTCCTGCAACGCAACGCCGAACGCACCGCAGCGTTCTTCGACGTCCCAACAGGACAGGTCGTGGAGTTCGGGACGGAGATCGAGATCTAGCTAACGGCGACGCGAAGCTGACGCGGCGGTTTTCTCCTGTTAGAAGGTCGCGCCTCGCGTGGTCGGCCGCGCACTTGTAGAATGGCAAGGGAGTAAACAGGCGCGTGGCCAGCTCGATGTTCGACAGTGTCCTTTATCGCGACGTGTTCTCGACGCCGGCCATGCGGGCGGTGTTTTCCGACGAGGCCCAGCTCAAGGCCTATGTGCAGGCCGAAGTCGCGCTCGCCCTCGCTCAGGGCGAAACCGGCGTGATTCCGCGCGAGGCGGCGGAAGAAATTGCGCGCCACGCTCCCAAAGTCCCGTTGGATAGCGCGCAGTTGAAGCACGACACCGAGAACGTCGGCTATCCCATTGTTGGCCTGGTGCGCCAGCTCTCCCAACAGCTGGGTGAGGCGGGCCGCTACGTGCATTGGGGTACGACCACACAAGACATCATGGACACGGCGACCGTGCTGCAATTGCGCGAGGCGGTCGCGCTCATCGAAACCCAGCTTCGCGATGTCATGGCAGAGCTCGAAAGACTCGCCCGCCTGCACCGCGATACGCCGATGGCCGGCCGGACCCATTTGCAACAGGCCCTGCCGATCACCTTCGGGCACAAAGCCGCGATCTGGCTCTCGTCGCTGCAACGCCTGGCCGAACGATTGCAGCAAGCCAAGCCCCGCGCACTGCAAGCGCAGCTTGGCGGCGCGGCGGGAACGCTGGCCTCGCTCGCCGACCGTGGATTGGACGTGCGTGCGGCTTACGCGCGCGTGCTCGGTCTTGCCGAGCCCGACATCACCTGGCACGTCGCGCGCGATGGGCTAGTCGAAATGGTGCAGACGCTCGCCACCATCTGCGGCGCGCTCGGCAAGATCGGCTACGACGTCATGATCCTGATGGCGACCGAGATCGGCGAGGTGTTCGAACCTTTCTCCTCGCATCGCGGCGCGTCCTCGACCATGCCGCAAAAGCGCAATCCGATCTCGTCGGAAATCCTGCTGGCCAATGCGAAGGCGTCGCGCGATGCCGCCTCGCTGATGCTGGATTGCATGGTTCACGACCTCGAGCGCGCTACCGGGCCCTGGCATGGCGAATGGTTCGCGTTGCCGCAGGTCTGCCTGCTGACGTCAGGATCGCTCGCACAAGCGCAATTCATGCTGTCCGGCCTCATCGTCGATCCCGAGGCGATGAAGCGAAACCTGCAATCCACCCGCGGGCTGATCGTCGCCGAGGCCGTCATGATGGGGCTGGCGCCCGCGTTGGGACGCCAGCGGGCGCATGACGAAGTCTATGCCGCCTGCCGCGATGCGGTGGCTGGCAGCGATGCGCTGCTCGATGCCCTGCTGAAGCGGCCGGCAATCGCATCCGCCCTTCCGCGCGACCAGCTCGCCGCCTTGTGCGAACCGTCCAACTATCTTGGAACCGCAGGCGCGATGGTCGACCGCGTGCTTGCCCGTCAAGTCAGACGATAGAGCTCGGGACCGAATAGCGAGCGAACAGGAGAACTCCCGTTCGCCAATCCCTATTCGCCGTTCGCGCCGTTGCCGTTCTCTTCCTCGCCGATGTGCTCGACCGAGACGACATGCTCGTCGTCGGCGGTGTCGAACACGATCACGCCTTGCGTCGAGCGGCCGGCGATGCGGATGTCCTCGACCGGGCATCGGATCAGCTGGCCCTTGTCGGTGACCAGCATGATCTGATCGCTGTCCTCGACGGGGAAAGAAGCCACCAGATTGCCGTTGCGGTTGTTGACGCTCATGGCGACGATGCCTTTGCCGCCACGACCGGTGGTGCGGTACTCGTAGGACGAGGTGCGCTTTCCGTAGCCGTTGACGGAGACGGTAAGCACCACCTGCTCCTGCGCCGACATCTCGACATAGCGCTCCTGCGAGATCTGCGCGGCGTCGGAAGCCTCCTCGGTTTCGGTCTCCGCTGCCGTCTCTTCGGCCCCGCCCTCGCCGGCCATGGCGCGGCGCATCTTCAGGTAGGCCGAGCGCTCGTCCGAGGTCGTCTCGACATGGCGCAGGATGGCGAGCGAGATCAGCTTGTCGCCCTCGGCAAGCGCGATACCGCGTACGCCCATCGAGGTGCGGCCGGTGAAGACGCGCACGTCGGTGACGGGGAAGCGGATGCACTGGCCGCCGGCGGCGGTGAGCAGCACGTCGTCGCGCTCGGTGCAGATCTGCACGTCGACGATGGATTCGCCGTCCTCCAGCTTCATGGCGATGATGCCGGAGCGGCGGACGTCGACGAAGTCGGACAGCTTGTTGCGGCGGACGGTGCCGCCTGTCGTGGCGAACATCACGTCGAGCTGGCCCCAGGAGGATTCATCCTCCGGCAGCGGCATGATGGTGGTGATGCGCTCGCCCTGCTCCAGCGGCAGGATGTTGATCAGCGCCTTGCCGCGCGCGTTGGGCGCCGCCATCGGCAGCCGCCAGACCTTTTCCTTGTAGACCTGGCCGCGCGAGGAGAAGAACAGCACCGGCGTATGCGTGGAGGCCACGAACAGCCGGCTGACGAAATCCTCGTCGCGGGTCTGCATGCCGGCGCGGCCCTTGCCGCCGCGGCGCTGCGCGCGATAGGTCGAGAGTGGCACGCGCTTGACATAACCGGCGTGGGAGACGGTGACGACCATGTCCTCGCGCTGGATCAGGTCCTCGTCCTCCATCTCGCCTTCCTGCTCGAGGATGACGGTCTTGCGGGGCGTGGCGAACTCGGCCTTCACCTCGGACAGCTCGGTCTTGACGATCGCCTGCACGCGGGCGCGCGAGCGCAGGATTTCCAGATAGTCGTTGATCTCGAGCTTGAGCTTTTCGAGCTCCTCGGAGATCTCGTCGCGGCCGAGCGCGGTCAGGCGTTGCAGGCGCAGATCGAGGATCGCCCTCGCCTGCTCCAGCGACAGCCGGATCGTACCGTCGTCATTGATGCGATGACGCGGATCGTCGATCAGCTTGACCATCGCCTCGACGTCCTTGGCCGCCCAGTCCCGCTCCATCAGGCGCTCGCGCGCGGTGTTCGGGTCGGGCGAGGTTCGGATCACCTGGATGATCTCGTCGATATTGGCCACTGCAATGGCGAGACCGACCAGGATGTGGGCACGGTCGCGCGCCTTGTTGAGCAGGAACTTGGTGCGGCGGGTGACGACTTGTTCGCGGAAAGCGATGAAGACGGTCAGCAGGTCGCGCAAATTCATCAGCTGCGGTCGGCCGCCATCGAGCGCCACCATGTTGGCGCCGAAGCTGGTCTGCAGCGGCGTGAAGCGGTAGAGCTGGTTCAGCACCACGTCAGGCACGGCGTCGCGCTTGAGCTCGACGACGACGCGGAATCCCTCGCGGTCGGATTCGTCGCGAAGGTCCGCGATGCCGTCGATCTTCTTCTCGCGGATCAACTCGGCAATCCGCTCCACCATGGAGGCCTTGTTCACCTGGTAGGGAATTTCCGAGATGATGATCGCCTCGCGATCCTTGCGGATGGTGTCGATCGTCACCTTGCCGCGCATCACGATCGAGCCGCGGCCGAGATGATAGGCGGCGCGGATGCCCTGATGGCCGAGGATGATGCCGCCGGTCGGGAAATCCGGGCCCGGAATGATGTTGATGAGGTCGTCGATGCCAAGCGCCGGATTGTCGATCAGCGCCATGCAGGCGTCGATGACCTCACCGAGATTGTGCGGCGGGATGTTGGTGGCCATGCCGACGGCGATGCCGCCGGCGCCGTTGACCAGCAGGTTCGGGAATTTCGCCGGCAGGACCGTCGGCTCCTTCGCGGAGCCGTCGTAATTGTCCAGGAAGTCGACAGTGTCCCGGTCGATGTCGTCGAGCAGATGCAGCGCGATCTTGGTCAGCCGCGATTCCGTGTACCGCATAGCCGCCGGCGGATCGCCGTCGACCGAGCCAAAATTCCCCTGACCGTCGATCAACGGCGCGCGCATTGAGAAATCCTGCGCCAACCGCACCAAGGCGTCATAAATCGCCTGGTCGCCGTGCGGGTGATACTTGCCCATGACATCGCCGACGATACCCGCCGACTTCTTGTGCTTCTTGTCCGGCGTGTATCCGGTCTCGTTCATCGAGAACAGGATGCGCCGGTGCACGGGTTTCAGGCCGTCGCGCGCATCTGGCAGCGCACGCGCCACGATCACGCTCATGGCGTAATCGAGGTAGCTGCGTTTCATCTCGTCGAGGATGGATACGGGACGAATATCGGAGGGCACCGGCGGCTCGCCGGGCTTGTCATCTTCGGTATCGGACAAAGGGAAATCCGCGCGTTTAGTTGGTCAGAATCATATAGCCGATTTGGGGTCTTCAAACCACTTTTTAAAGCGTCCGCAAAGCGCTTTTTCCCCTTGTTTTTTCATAGACTTACGGGGCTAGCGGAAACGCCGGAATCGGCCAGTGAAAAGTCGCTGTTGGGACCGCGGAATCAGGCCCGCTTTCAGGACCCGAAAACGACTGCGTGCATGATGCGTCCGGGCATGAAGGTGAACAGTCCGGCGATGATGAGCGCGCCGGCAAACAGCCAGAGCATCGTGACGCGATGCCGCCGCACATCGTGCCGCCGCGCGGCCATCACGGCCACCACCAGCATGATCGGCACCCAGATCGACAGCAGGTGGATCGGGCTGAACGGGCCAACCATGCGGATTTCATGGATCCAGAGCGAGGAGATCGCCACGACCGCCATCAGCGCCACCCAGATCCAGCCGAGCGTCCGATGCGGCAGCGTTCCCTTGGGCGCGGCCAGTTGCACCACGCCGAGCCCAAAGGCCGCCATGGCCGCAAATGCGTGGAGGGGAATGGCGGGCGCGGCATCGAGCAGCGGCGCAAGGCTCACGGGCGGCTCCCAGGGACGGGCTGCGATTCAGCTGGAACGATTAGGCCAGATTCCTAATGTAAATATCGTTAACATTGAGGCTGGTCCAACCAGTTTCTGGCCTCCGTCCGGGCCGGATTGTTACACAGATTCCATGCGTCTGGGTCGTATCGCTGGGAGCTTGGATCAGGCGTCTACAATACGTAAACGCCTGCTCTCGCGAAAAATTTTCTCGCGACGAGCAGGCGTTGAAAGACCGGAAAATCGGCGCTTTCTCAGAACGGAATGTCGTCGTTCATGTCGCTGTTGCGGCTGCCACCGGCGGCGGCCACGCGGCGCGGCGCCGGGCTCGAACTGCCGAAGTCGCCGCCGCCCTCCTCGGCGTAACCACCACCGCCACCACCACCGCGACCGTCGAGCATGGTCAGGGTCGAGTTGAAGCCTTGCAGCACGACCTCGGTGGAGTATTTCTCCACGCCGCTCTGGTCGGTCCATTTGCGGGTCTGCAGTTGTCCCTCAATGTACACCTTGGCGCCCTTCTTCAGGTACTGCTCGGCGACCTTGCAAAGGCCCTCGTTGAAGATCACCACGCGGTGCCACTCGGTCTTTTCCTTGCGCTCGCCGGTGGCCTTGTCGCGCCAGGTCTCCGAGGTCGCTACGCTCAGATTGGCGATCGGCCGCCCGTCCTGGGTGCGCCGGATTTCCGGATCCTTGCCCAGATTGCCGACCAGGATCACCTTGTTTACACTTCCCGCCATCGCCGCTCTCCACGCTTCCCTAAATCACTGGTCGAACCGGGTGACGCCCAAACCGCATCACCGCGCCCGTCCGCCGACCTATACGCTCAACGGTGCGGCTTTCCCTAAGGTCCAGCCAAGGGCATCCCGGTTATCCACATATAGCACCATCGGCCTCAATGTTCCAGTTTTGTTCCATCAATTGGCTGGCAATTGCCAACTGGGGCCCAAGTCACCAGCAGCGACGTCCTGCCCCGCACCAGCCAATGGAAATTCCAACCAAATCATTAACTTGTTCAGCGCTAACTTCGTCGCCGAGTGTTGCATTTGGGAGACGGCGTTGCGCACCGGAATCCTGTAAATTCCCGGTTGGATGGATTTGGCGCTCGCGCCGCAAACCGCTTCGGGACCAACGGAAGCGGA
>DATEJC010000580.1:0-2906 GCA_035278345.1 Bradyrhizobium sp.
TCCTCGACCGCGGCCAGCAGCGGACCGCGGTCGAGAACCTTGTCAGCATCGCCGAACTCACCGACAGGGTTGGCACCATCACCGACGAACTCAGAAGCTTCGCTCGCAAGGGCCGCTTCGTCGCCGAGCCGACGCCCATGCGCGACGTGATCGAGGGGGCGATGATGCTGCTGCGCAGCCGCTTTGCCGGCCGCATGGATGCGATCGTCATCGACCTGCCGGAAAATGGCCTCAGCGTCCTCGGCAGCCACATCCGGCTCGAGCAGGTGCTGATCAACCTTTTGCAAAATGCCTTGGAAGCGCTCGGCACGCGCAGCGACGCCGAGATCCGCGTGCGCTGCAAGGACAGCCCCTCCGGGACGGTTTTGCTCGTCGTTGCCGATAACGGCCCAGGCATTCCCCTGCACATCCACGAGGATCTGTTCACGCCGTTCAACACCTCGAAGGATGAAGGGCTCGGCCTCGGCCTTGCCATCTCCAAGGAGATCGTCGCCGACTATGGCGGCGATATCACCGTCGAAACCAGCGACAGGGGCACCGTCTTCACGGTTCGCCTGAAGAGGGCCTGAGCGATGCAGCCGACCGTCTATCTCGTCGACGACGACAACCATCTGCGCAAGGCGATGACGCAGACGCTGGAACTCGCCGGCCTCGCCGTTACCCCTTTTGCCAGCGCTGCCGAAGCGTTGAAGACGCTGGATGCGAATTTCGACGGAGTCGTCGTCAGCGATATCCGCATGCCGGGCATCGACGGCCTCGCCTTCTTCCGCCGCATCGAAGCTTTCGACGCGGATCTGCCGGTGATCCTGGTGACCGGCCATGGCGACATCCCGATGGCAGTGCAGGCGCTGCAGGATGGCGTCTACGACTTCATCCCCAAACCCTTTGCCGCCGACCGGCTGGTGCAGAGCGTGCATCGCGCGCTGGAAAAACGCCGGCTCGTGATGGAAAACCGCGCGCTGAAACGGGCCGCCGAGACGGCCGGCGACAGCCTGCCGCTGATCGGCCAGACGCCGGTCATGGAACGTTTGCGCCAGACGATCCGGCACATTGCCGATACCGATGTCGACGTGCTCGTCGCCGGCGAGACGGGCAGCGGCAAGGAGGTGGTGGCGACGCTGCTCCACAATTGGAGCCGACGCCGCAACGGCAACTTCGTGGCGCTGAATTGCGGGGCGCTGCCCGAAACGGTGATCGAAAGCGAACTCTTCGGCCACGAACAGGGCGCCTTCACCGGCGCCTTGAAGAAGCGCATCGGCCGGATCGAGCATGCGAGCGGCGGCACGCTGTTCCTCGACGAGATCGAGGCGATGCCACCGGCGACTCAAGTGAAGATGCTGCGCGTTCTGGAAGCGCGCGAAATCACGCCGCTTGGCACCAACCAGGTTCGTCCGGTCGATATCCGCGTCATCGCGGCTGCCAAAATCGATCTTGGCGACCCGGCGCAGCGCGGCGATTTCCGGGAGGACCTCTACTTTAGATTGAATGTCGTAACGCTGTCGATCCCACCGCTGCGCGAACGCCGAGACGATATCCCGCTGCTCTTCTCGCACTTCCTGACCCGGGCGGCCGAGCGCTTCAAGCGCGACGCGCCTGTGGTCACATCGGCCGTGCAGAGACATCTGATGACGCATGCCTGGCCAGGCAATGTGCGCGAGCTCTCGCACTTTGCAGAACGCGTGGCGCTTGGTGTCGAAGGTCCGCTGGGACAGCCGATTGCGCCCGCCGAACAGCCTGGATTTGCGCTCCCGGAACGGCTCGAACGCTACGAGGCGGAGATCCTGAAAGAGGTGTTGCGGGCTCAGCGCGGCGACGTCAAGGCGACGATCGAGGCGCTCGGCATTCCGCGCAAGACATTCTACGACAAGCTCCAGCGCCACGGCATCAACCGTGCCGATTACGCCGAGCGGGCCGCACCGGAAAAGGCCGGCCGCTAGCGTCAAACCCGAATCCGTAACCACACGCAATAGGTGCATCTTTGTCGGCAGGCGAATTCACGCTTGACGACCCGGGCCGATCGATGGCTATGATCTAGGCATTCACCAGGGGGGTCCCGCAAGGGGCTGAGATTCTGCTGGATGGCCGGCTTGCCGGCTGTGGCGCAGTGACCCGTTGAACCTGATCCAGTTCATACTGGCGTAGGGACGGTGCAGATATCGAAGCCAGGATTCCGTGCGTCCAGCATCTGGCGGAGCGTCTTTCATCTTTCCGGCATCAGAACTGGGTCTCCAATTGCAAACTTGGAGCCTCGTCATGAATATTGCCACCAAACCCGCAGCCCTCACGGTCACGCAAGGACCGCTTCCCGCCTCCCGCAAGATCCACAAGCCGGGCGTGCTTCATCCGGATATCCGCGTGCCGATGCGCGAGATTGCGCTCCACCCGACGTCGGGCGAGCAACCGGTTACGGTCTATGATTCCTCCGGCGCCTACACCGCCGACGACGCCGAGATCCGCATCGAGGACGGCCTGCCGCGGCTGCGCCGCAACTGGATCGTCGACCGCGGCGATGTGGAAACCTATGAGGGACGCGTGGTCCGCCCCGAGGACAACGGCTTTGTGAGCGGCGACAGGCTGACACCGACCTTCCCGTTCCAGCATGCGCCGCTGAAGGCCACGGGCGGCCGCGCAGTGACCCAGCTTGCCTATGCCCGCGCCGGCATCATCACGCCGGAAATGGAGTTCGTGGCGATCCGCGAAAATCTCGGCCGCGACGCGGCGCGTGCGAAAGTCCGCGACGGCGAAAGCTTCGGCGCCCACATCCCCGATCACGTGACACCCGAATTCGTGCGCCAGGAAATTGCCAGCGGCCGCGCGATCCTGCCTGCCAACATCAACCACCCGGAATCCGAGCCGATGATCATCGGACGGAACTTTCTGGTGAAGATCAACGCCAATATCGGCAA
>DATEJC010000581.1:0-9681 GCA_035278345.1 Bradyrhizobium sp.
GATCGGCGGCGCCGGCGCCTTCACGGTGCCGAGCTCGGGAATGGTGACCTGGAAGTCGCTGAGGATTTCCAGCAGATACGCCTCGAATGCCTCGTCGGCGCGGTCGAGCTCGTCGATCAGCAGGACGGGGCTGCCCGCGACATCGGGCTCCAGCGCCTGCAACAGCGGCCGCTTGATCAGATAGCGCTCGGCAAAGATATCCGACGACAATTGCTCGCGGTCAGTCTCTCCTGCCGCTTCAGACAGTCGGATCGCGATCATCTGCGCGGCACTATTCCACTCATAGACCGCGGAGGAAACGTCGAGGCCTTCGTAGCACTGCAGGCGGATCAAATTGCGGCCGAGCGCGGCCGACAGCACCTTTGCGATCTCGGTCTTGCCGACGCCGGCCTCGCCTTCCAGAAACAGCGGCCGGCCCATGCGCAGCGAGAGGTAGGTCACCGTTGCCAGCGACCGCTCGGCGAAATAGCCGCGCGATGTCAGGAGCTCCAGCATCGCATCGACGGATTTGGGAAGCGCCGATGCACTCATGGGACCGCCAATCTCAGAACAGGTACGTCGTCGTTACTCGCGGTCGGTCGCAGCCTGCACGGCGCGGCGCGCCAGCACGCCAATCAGATGCGCGCGATATTCGGCGCTGCCGTGCAGGTCGCTGTTGAGGCCATCGGCGGAGACCGTGAGGCCGTCGAGCACCTTGTGCGAGAAGCGCTTCTTCAAGGCTTCCTCGAATGCGGTCAGGCGGAACACGCCGTTGGAGCCGGCGCCGGTGACGGCGACGCGCACATCGGCAGGACGCTTGGCCGCGAACACACCCACCAACGCATAACGCGAGGCCTGGTTGCGGAATTTGACGTAGGCCGCCTTCTTCGCCAGCGGGAACATCACCCTGGTGATGATCTCGTCGGCCTCTAGCGCGGTGGTGAACAGGCCCTGGAAGAACTCTTCGGCCTTCAGGCGGCGCTTGTTGGTAACGATGGTGGCATCGAGCGCCATCACTGCCGCCGGATAGTCCGCGGTCGGGTCGTTGTTGGCGAGTGAGCCGCCGATGGTGCCTTTGTGGCGCACGGCGGGATCGCCGATCATGCCGGCCAATTCAGCTAGCGCTGGGATCGCCTCGCGCACCGTCGCGGAGCCCGCGACGTCGGCGTGCCTTGCGGTGGCGCCGATGACAAGCGAACGGCCCTTCATCTCGATCGCATCAAGGCCCTCTACATGGGAGATATCGATCAGATGCGGCGGGCTCGCCAGCCGCTGCTTCATGACGGGCACCAGCGTGTGGCCGCCGGCGATGACTTTGGCGTCCTCGTTCTTGGCCAGGAGATTGGCGGCCTGTCGAACGGTCGCCGGACGATGATATTTGAATTCGTACATGAGGATTTCCCGATCGCGGTCGCGATGAAACTCTTAGGCGCGGTCCGACTTGGCCATCGCCTTGGCGCCTGCGGCGATCGACACGACGATGTTTTGATAACCGGTGCAGCGGCAGAGGTTGCCTTCCAGCTCCTCACGAATGACTTCATCCGAGAGATCGTGGCCCTTGCGGTGAACCAGGTCGACAGCCGTCATGATCATGCCGGGCGTGCAAAAGCCGCACTGCAGGCCATGATGCTCGCGGAAGGCTTCCTGCATCGGATGCAGCGGCGCGCCATCGGCCGCCAGCCCCTCGATGGTCTTGACCTCATGGCCGTCGGCCATCACCGCCAGCGTGGTGCAGGACTTTACCGCCTTGCCGTCGAGATGCACGACGCACGCGCCGCACTGCGAGGTGTCGCAGCCGACGTGGGTGCCGGTCAGCCGCAGATTCTCGCGCAGAAACTGGACCAGCAGGGTGCGGGGGTCGACGTTGGCGTTGACGGGATTGCCGTTCACAATGAGGGAGATTTTGGCCATCAGTTCTCTCTAATCTGTTCTGCCGCAACGCGGCAAAACAGGCGGTTTAGGGCATTTCGGGGCGGATAATATGGGTCAGTCCGGCAATGGGCAACCTTTGGAGCCACCCGTCTGGGACATGGCTTGCTATGACTTTGGTAGCCGTCAGGCGGGGCTAGCCTTCTACTTAGCCCTGCACCGCCTTGGCGAAATTGGCGAAGAATTCGTCGGCCAATTTCTTGGCCGCGCCGTTGATCAGGCGCTGGCCGAGCTGCGCCAGCTTGCCGCCGATCTGGGCCTCGACATTGTAGGACAAGAGCGTGCCGCCATCCTTCTCGGCCAGCGCCACGGTGGCGCCGCCCTTGGCAAAGCCGGCGACGCCGCCCTCGCCTTCGCCGGAGATCTTGTAGCCGTTAGGCGGGTCGAGGTCGCTCAGGGTGACCTTGCCCTTGAAGCGCGCAGACACGGGGCCGACCTTCATTTTCGCGGTGGCGCGAAAGCCTTGCTCGTCGGTCTTCTCCAATTCCTCGCAGCCGGGGATGCAGGCCTTCAGCACCTCGGGATCGTTGAGCTTGTCCCACACGGCCTGGCGCGGCGCCGGAAGCTGGACTTCGCCGTTCATTGTCATGGCCATGGGAGCCTCCTGGATCCGAAATATACTTCCCCCAAGTAGAGCACGGGCGCATCAAAGGAAAGAGCCCTGCCGACGCAGTGCACTCTCAGCAAACTTGCAAAGCGCAACAAAGCTTCGTGATTCCCTGTGGCCGGGCAGCGGCGGCGGTATGCGAGGATGGTGCTTGCGCCGAATCCGCAGCGGTGTCATTGCCGGGCACGACCGCATGTCGAGGATGTTACCATGCCGATGATCGATGCCGACGGCTGCCTGCTCAACGTATCCGTAGATGGCCGCGACGGCGGACCGACGCTGGTGTTGTCGAACTCACTGGGCTGCACCATGCAGATGTGGGAGCCGCAGATGAAGGCGCTCACCGAGGTGTTTCGCGTGATTCGCTACGACCGCCGCGGCCATGGCAAATCGCAGGTGCCTGACGGTCCCTACTCCATCGAACGTTTCGGCAAGGACGTGCTCGCGATCCTCGATGACCTCAACATCGAGAAGACGCATTGGTGCGGCCTGTCGATGGGCGGCATGGTCGGGCAGTGGCTGGGCGCGAATGCGCCGCAGCGGATGGGCAAGGTCATCCTTGCCAATACCACCTGCCATTTCCCGGATCCCACCAATTGGTACAACCGCATCAAGGCGGTGAGCGAAGGCGGGCTCGCGGCGATCGCCGATACCGTCATCGCCGGATGGCTGACGGCGGATTTCCGCGAGCGCGCGCCGCAGGCGGCGGCTAATTTGAAGGCGATGCTGCTGGCGACGCCGGTGAAAGGCTATCTCGCGTGCTGCGAGGCGTTGAGCACGCTGGATCAGCGCGAGCTGCTACCGAAGATAAAGAGTCCGACGCTGGTCATTGCCGGGCGTCACGACATGGGCACGACGGTTGCAGCCGGCGAATTCATGCGCAGCCGCATTCCCGGCGCCAGCATGACCATTCTCGATGCCGCGCACATTTCAAATGTCGAGCAGCCGCACGCGTTTACCGACGCGGTGGTCGGCTTTTTGACGCAGCGCTGATTGACGCTAGCCTTACCGATTGTCGACAAACTGCGCCACGCGTAGCGCGACGACGTCCGTCGCCACCGGCTTCTGCGCCGGCTTGTCGAAGACCAGCACGATTACCGAGCCGAGCATCATGAGCAGTTCGCTCGCATGCAGCCGCAGCGCAGCGGCCTCGCCGACTTGCGACGCCATCACCATGCAGGAAAAGCTGATCACGCTGCCGATCGCGAGCGCAACGCCGAGCGCCTCATCGCAGCCGCCGCTCTTGCGGGCGGATGGCCAGCACAGCAGGACGAGGAATACCGCAAGGAATGCGATCACGGCGAAACGGCCGAGCGCCAGCAGCCAGGCTAGGCGCACCAGATTCATGCCGGCTACATTCAGATGATCGCTGACAAAAAGCGCGGCCGAGATGTTCGGCTGCTCATAGAGCGCATGCACCGGCGCGAACATGATGTTGTAGGCGATGACGCCCCACATGGGGATGAAGTAGGCAGCGAGCAGCGCGCCGCTGATTGAGCCGATCCGCCAGTTTGACATTGTCGCTTCCCATTCGTTTCCGCTTTCGCCCCGGACAGGGCTGCGATTTGGAAAGGACGTAACGCCCTTAAACTGCGAGCGGCAATTTAAACCCTTTGTTTACCTTAATCCTGTCGCCGGCTCGGACTGGTAGAGTGCATAAGAAAAGCCCCGCCTTCCGGCGGGGCTTTGGGACTGAACGTCAATCCGTAACTAGCGGCCCTGCTTGGGCATCTGGCCCTGTCGTCCCGGATCCTGCTGTTGCTGGCCGGGCTTCTGGCCGCCGCCCTGCTGTTGTTGGCCGGGCTTCTGACCCGGGTTCTGGTTCTGCTGGCCCGGGTTCTGGTTCGGATTGGTCATTCGGTTCTCCCTTATTTGACCTTCGCGCGGGGACAACAAGGCCTTGCAACATTGGTTGCGGGGAATGCGAAGGTTCCAGCGCGGTAATTCCGCGGCCACTATCTGGCCGGACCGTGACGCCGGAACCAAGCTCCCAAAAAACTACCTCTGTACAAGCCCTTTAAGCCGCAGGGGGCGCAGTTGCCGCCCCCGGTTCCCACTGTTAGAGAATGAGACGACGCGGCGATCAAAGGCTGCCAGGGGGCCCCGCCGCGTTGCTTATCCGTAGCGTTTTCAAGCGAAGTGGGTACCGGTTCGCGTGAAGAAAACGCGTCAAACAAAACTGGAGCTTGCCCGCCCCTGATCAAATCAGGGTCAGGCAAGCGCCAAGCGGCAGCGCATGGATTACTTCGCTCAGCAACTGATCAACGGCCTCGTGCTCGGCTCGATCTACGGCCTGATCGCCATCGGCTACACCATGGTCTATGGCATCGTCGGCATGATCAATTTCGCCCATGGCGACATCTTCATGATCGGCGGCTTCATCGCGCTGATCACCTTCCTGATACTGGTGTCGTTCGGGCTGACCGCCGTGCCGCTGATCCTCCTCATCGTGCTGCTGGTCTCGATGGCGATCACCGCGCTATACGGCTGGACGGTGGAGCGCGTCGCCTACCGCCCGCTGCGGCATTCTTTCCGCCTGGCGCCAATGCTGTCGGCCATCGGCATGTCCTTCATCCTGACCAACTTCTCGCAGGTTGCCCAGGGCGCGCGCGTCAAACCCGTGCCGCCGATTATCACCGGCGGCTACACCCTGCATGAGGGCGCTTCCGGATTCAACGTGCAGCTCTCCAATATCCAGATCATCGTGGTCGCCGCCACCGTAGTGCTGCTCGCGCTGTTCACCTGGCTCGTCTCGCGCACGCGGCTCGGCCGCGACATGCGCGCCTGCGAGCAGGATCAGACCATGGCGGCGCTGCTCGGCGTCGACGTTGACCGCACCATCTCCTTCACCTTCGTGATTGGCGCCGCGCTCGCGGCCGTCGCCGGCATGATGTACCTGCTCTATTACGGCCTGGTCGATTTCTTCATGGGCTTCGTCGCGGGGATCAAGGCGTTTACCGCCGCCGTGCTCGGCGGCATTGGCTCGCTGCCCGGCGCGATGCTTGGTGGGCTCGCCATCGGGCTGATCGAGACATTCTGGTCGGCCTATTTCTCGGTCGAGTACAAGGACGTCGCCGCCTTCTCGATCCTGATTGTGGTCCTGATCTTCCTTCCGACCGGCCTGCTCGGCCGGCCGGAGGTGGAAAAAGTCTGACGGATCGCCCGCGTGAACGCACCCTCTTCCACCCATTTGCCCGCTCCCTCGCACGCCGCACGCACCTCCGGGCCCGCCTTCATCCTGAAGAAAGCCGTGCTGAGCGCGCTGGTGGCCCTGGTGTTGTTCTCGCTGATGATCGGTGTACGCACCGACGCGGGACCGGAAGGAAACCTGATCTACTGGACGCGCTTCAGCGAGCTTGCCGCCATCGTCGGCATTGTGTTCGGCGGCAGCATCATTATCGAATTGCTACGGCAATGGATCGGACCTTCCGGCGCGGAGAGACTTGTTCCGGCGTGGCTGCAGCGTCTGATCGAATTTGCCGGACGCTGGCTGGCGCCGGCGCTCCTGGTCTTTGCCTTCTTTATTCCAGTCATCTTCTATGACCAGCGCTACCTCCTCGACCTCGCCATCCTCGTGCTCACCTATGTGATGCTCGGATGGGGATTGAACGTGGTGGTAGGCCTCGCCGGCCTGCTCGACCTCGGCTATGTCGCATTCTACGCAGTCGGCGCCTATTCCTACGCGCTGCTGGCGCAGTCCGGGATTCCGTATCCGACTTTCATTGCGGAGGCGCCGTTTGTAAGCGTCGACTTCCTGCAACTCGGCAATTGGGCATTCTGGGTTTTGCTGCCGGTTTCGGGCATCCTCGCCGCCCTCTGGGGCGTGCTGCTCGGTTTCCCCGTGCTGCGGCTGCGCGGCGACTATCTCGCCATCGTCACGCTCGCCTTCGGCGAGATCATCCGGCTCGTGATCATCAACTGGCAAAGCCTCACCGGCGGGCCGAACGGCGTCACCGGCATTCCGCGCCCGAGCTTCTTCGGCATACCGTTGACGCCGGGCGATGACGGGCTCGCGGCAAAGCTCGGCATCGAGTTCTCGCCTACCCATCGTGTCGTGTTCCTGTTCTATGTGATCCTGGCGCTGGCACTGCTCACCAACTGGGTGACCATTCGCCTGCGGCGCCTGCCGATCGGGCGCGCCTGGGAGGCGCTGCGTGAAGATGAGGTGGCCTGCCGCGCACTCGGCATCAACATCACCACGACGAAACTCACGGCGTTCGCCACCGGCGCGATGTTCGGGGGTTTTGCCGGCGCCTTCTTCGCCACGCGGCAGGGCTTCATCAGCCCGGAATCGTTCACCTTCCAGGAATCGGCGCTGGTGCTCGCCATCGTCGTGCTCGGCGGCATGGGCTCGCAACTCGGCGTCGTGCTGGCGGCGGTCGCCATGATCGGCGGATTCGAGCTGTTCCGCGGGCTCGACCAGTACCGCATGCTGGTGTTCGGCTTTGCCATGGTGCTGCTGATGATCTGGCGGCCGCGCGGGCTGATCGGCCATCGCGCGCCGACCGTGTTCCTCGAAAAGAGCCAGGCGATCTCCTCCGACCTCGTCAAGGAAGGTCACGGATGAGCGAAAAGATCCTCACCGTGGATCGCCTGTCGATGCGCTTTGGCGGCATCGTCGCCGTCAACGAGCTGTCGTTCGCCGCCGAGCAGCGCAAGATCACCGCGTTGATCGGGCCGAACGGCGCTGGCAAGACCACCGTCTTCAATTGCATCACCGGCTTCTACAAGCCGACCTCCGGCGCGATCCGCCTCACCCATGACGACGGCGCAGCATTTGCGCTGGAGCGGCTGAACGATTTCCGCATCTCCAAGCAGGCCAAGGTCGCGCGCACCTTCCAGAACATCCGCCTCTTCCCCGGGATGACGGCGCTGGAGAATTTGATGGTGGCGCAGCACAATGCGCTGATGCGCGCCTCGGGCCTTACATTTCTCGGCCTGATCGGCGCACCATCCTGGCGTCAGGCGGAAGCGCGTGCGATCGATCTTTCGACGGTCTGGCTGAAGCGCGTGGGGCTTTTGGATCGTGCCGACGATGCCGCCGGCAACCTGCCCTATGGCGACCAGCGCCGGCTCGAGATCGCGCGCGCGATGTGCACCGAGCCTGCGCTGCTTTGTCTGGACGAGCCTGCCGCCGGCCTGAACGCGCGCGAGAGCGGCGCGCTGAGCGAACTCCTGCTCGCGATCCGCGGCGAGCACGGCACCTCGATCCTCCTGATCGAGCACGACATGTCTGTCGTGATGGAGATCTCCGACCAGGTCGTGGTGATGGATTACGGCGTCAAGATCGCCGAGGGCACGCCGCAGCATGTGCGCGACGATCCCAGGGTGATTGCTGCCTATCTCGGCGCCGACGAGCAGGAAGCCATCGCCGTGATGGAGAGCGAGCAGTGAGCGCGGCCCCCACCCCGCCCCTCCTTGCCGTTCGCGGCCTTCGTGCCGCCTATGGCAAGATCGAGGCGCTCAAGGGTGTCGACATCGAGATCAATGCCGGCGAGATCGTCGCCCTGATCGGGGCCAACGGCGCCGGCAAGTCGACGCTGATGATGACGATCTTCGGCCGGCCCCGGGCCAAGGAAGGCCGCATCGAATATGACGGGCACGACATCACCAGCGTGCCGACCCACGAAATCGCGCGGCTGCGGATCGCGCAGTCGCCGGAGGGCCGGCGCATCTTCCCGCGCATGAGCGTGGCGGAGAACCTGCAGATGGGGGCGGATGCCACCGACTGCAGCGAGGCCGACCGCGCCGCCGGGCTGGAACGAGTCTTCGCCCTGTTTCCGCGGCTGAAGGAACGCATGGCGCAGCGCGGTGGAACATTGTCCGGCGGTGAGCAGCAGATGTTGGCGATCGGCCGGGCGCTGATGAGCCGGCCGCGCCTGCTGATGCTGGACGAGCCCTCGCTTGGCCTCGCCCCCCTGATCGCCCGGCAGATTTTCGACGCCATCCGTACCCTGAACCGGCAGGACGGCCTGACCGTGCTGATCGTCGAGCAGAACGCCAACCACGCCCTGAAACTGGCCCATCGCGGCTATGTCATGGTCAACGGCCTGATTACCCTGTCGGGGACCGGGAGCGAGTTGTTGCAACGCCCGGAAATCCGCGCCGCCTATCTGGAAGGCGGCCGGCGGGGGTGAAGGCATCCCGTAAAGTTCATGCCCAACCGCCGCACTGCGGCAAGATGAGGCGAAGGGATGTTGCTTCGGCCTGAAAATTGCCGATGACTTCACGCCAAAATCAGCGGACAATACGCCCGATCTACCCGGCCCGGCCCCCTGCCGGGTCTTTCAGAAGTAGCGATCACCGCGAGGACCTTCCATGAAATCACTGAAGCTTTTCGGCCTGGCACTGGGCGCATCGTTAGCGCTTTCGACAGCTGCGCTTGCGCAGGACATCCCCGTCGCAGTGGCGGGTCCGATGACCGGTGGCGAATCCGCGTTCGGCCGCCAGATGAAGAACGGCGCCGAACAGGCGGTCGCCGATATCAATGCCGCAGGCGGCGTTCTCGGCAAGAAACTCTCCCTGCAGGTGGGCGACGACGCCTGCGATCCCAAACAGGCTCGCTCGGTCGCCGAGAAATTCGCCAGCGCGAAAATCCCCTTCGTCGCGGGTCACTATTGCTCTTCGTCGTCGATCCCGGCCTCGGAAGCCTACGCAGAAGGCAACGTACTGCAGATCACGCCGGCTTCGACAAACCCGGTTTTCACTGAGCGCAAGCTCTGGAACGTCGCCCGCGTTTGCGGCCGCGACGACCAGCAAGGCGGCGTCGCCGGCCAGTACATCGCCAAGAATTACAAGGGCAAGAACATCGCGATCCTGAACGACAAGACCACCTACGGCAAAGGCCTTGCCGACGAAACCAAGAAGGCCCTCAACAAGGCCGGCGTCACCGAAAAGATGTTCGAGTCCTACAACAAGGGCGACAAGGATTTCTCCGCGATCGTCTCGCGCATGAAGCGCGACAACATCGACCTCGTCTATGTCGGCGGCTACCACCAGGAGTCCGGCCTGCTGGTGAGGCAGATGCGGGACCAGGGCCTGAAGACCGTGCTGATGGCTGGCGACGCGCTCGCCGACAAGGAATTCGCCACGATCACCGGCGCTGCCGGCGAAGGCACGCTCTTCACCTTCGGCCCCGACCCCCGCAACAAGCCGACCGCCAAGGC
>DATEJC010000582.1:0-33325 GCA_035278345.1 Bradyrhizobium sp.
CGCGCGATCGACGTCCACGACCACGGGAATGCCACGGCGGACCGCTTCGGCGCAGAGCTCGGTACAGAACTCGGCGCAGCGGCTTTCGGTCAGGATGGCATGGCAATCATCCAGCAGCGTCTCGAAGTCGGGGAGCTTCACATGCCATAATTTCGGATCGCGGAAGGTGACGATGGTGCGCTCGCCGGTGGGATCGATCATGACGGCCGAGATCGGCGTCACCAGCCCCGGCATGTGGATGAGGTGCGTTGTCTCTATGCCCTCCTGCGCCATCTGTTCGAAGATGAAGCGGCTCGAGGTTTCCTTGGCATCGCCCATCGGTCCGCAGATCGTGGCACGGCCGCCGAGCCGCGCGATACCGATCGCGGCATTGAGGGCATTGCCGCCGCAGATTTCGTCGAACCCCGTCGCGTTCTCCTTGGAACCGCGCCCGGGCACGCCAGGTGTGTTGAAGGTGAGATCGCGCACCGGCATGCCGATGCAGAGGATGCGCGGCGGTATTTTCGGCGCCTTGGCCTGAAAGTTCATGCGTGCTTCCGTCATGTCCGTTCAAGGTCCTCAGCTAATCAAGCAAACAGGCACGGGTTCCACGCTATGCGCGGCGGTCCGCACCGTTATGCAGCCATTGTCCGATCAGATGGTGGGCAATCGCAAAGGGATGCGCGGCGAACAGGCCGTCGGGATGTTTACGCTTGTGCATCAATTCCAGTTCCGCCCGGTCGAACCAGCGCGCTTCCTCAAGCTCGTTGCGATCTACGACGATATCCTCATTGAGTGCGCGCGCGGTGCATCCGATCATCAGCGACGACGGATAGGGCCAGGGCTGCGTCATGTAGTAGTTCACGTCGGTGACGCGGATGCCGGACTCCTCGAAAATCTCGCGGCGGACGGCGTCCTCGATGGTCTCTGCCGCTTCGACGAAGCCTGCCAGGCACGAATACATGCCGGGCATGAACTGCTTCTGCCGGCCGAGCAGCGCCTTTTCGCCCGAGCTCACGAACATGATCACGACGGGATCGGTGCGCGGGAAATGCTCGGCCTTGCAGCTCGCGCATTCGCGCTTCCAGCCGCCTTCCTTCATGGAAGTACGTGCGCCGCAATTGGCGCAAAAGCCGTGGCGCTGATGCCATGTCACCAGCGACTTCGCCATCGCGATCGCCGACAATTGCTCCAGCGGCACCAGGCCCTGCATCGCCATGCCGCGCAGTTCGGTGATCGCGACGTCATTGCGGCCGACCAGCTTCTCCGCCGCCGGCGGCGAAATGCCCATGCCGAAGACCGGCGCGCCGTCGCGCAGGCCCAGAAAAATGGTGCCGGGATTGGCGCCGTAATCCAGCGCCTCCTTGATCGAGAGCAGCGCGCGCGGACCGCTCTCCTCCTGCTTCACGACCAGCGAGTCGCGGTAGACCACGTAGGCGCGGGCGTTGTTCTGGCCTTCCATCGCGAACAGTTTCTCGTCGTTCATGCGCAGATGCGCGGCACGGTCGAGCACGTGAGTAACGAAAGCAGGCTTTCCGAGCGGATATTTGTCGAATGCGGACATTTTCTTGTTCTCAACCTAGCCAGATTTTGCGCCTGATCGCGCTGATGAAATTCTGTACTTCCGCCGCGTCATGGGCGAGTGGCGGCACCACGCCCCAGACCGGGCGCGGCCAGGCAGCATCGTTCTTGCGGCGGGCAATGATGTGGATATGCAGCTGCGGCACGACATTGCCAAGCGCGGCAATGTTGAGCTTGTCGCATTTGGTGACTTCCTTCAGGGCGCGTGCGACACGCGACACCTCGGTCGTCAATTGCGCCTGCTCGACCTCGTCGAGATCGACGATCTCGACCGCGCCCTCGCGGCGCGGCACCAGCAGCAGCCAGGGGTAATTCGCGTCCTTGATCACCAGCACGCGGCACAGCGGCAGGTCGCCGATGTCGATGGTGTCCTGGGTGAGTTGTTGGTGCAGCGACCAGACGGCAGGCATTCTTGTTTCTCGTGGGTTCCCTTCAGGGTCGCAGAGACGGACCCTTCGAACAACACCCCGTCATGCCCGGCTTTAGCCCGGGCATCCACGTCTTTTTGCATGGCCGCGGATGGTCGGAATAGGGCAGCTATCCCGCTTGCTTTCCGGCCCTTTTGGCCCCAAATAGGGACCGGGAGATTGGCGGTGGACGAGCCACTCGCCAACCGGGTCAGGTCCGGAAGGAAGCAGCCCTAACGAGGTCCGGATCGGGTCGCTCGTCAGTCTCCTACCTGTTTTTCCGAGCGAATCGCGCTGGAAGTGGGCCTTATGCCCGTCCTGCGCGCGCTCCTTTCCGCAATCAGGCCTTCGAGAGATTATCAATTGCGGATCGACCGATGACCGATGCTGGCGCTCCCCCTCCCGAGGATCAGGGCGGCTTCGATCTCGGCGGCCAGCCGGACGCCGCCAAGCCCTATCGCGTGCTGGCGCGAAAGTACCGCCCCTCGAGCTTCGACGATCTGATCGGCCAGGAGGCCATGGTCCGCACCGTCTCGAATGCGTTCGAGACCGGGCGCATTCCGCAGGCCTGGATCCTGACCGGCGTGCGTGGCGTCGGCAAGACCACCACCGCACGCATCCTCGCCCGCGCGCTGAACTACGAATTGCCTGACGGCTCGGTGAAGGGGCCGACCATTGCCATGCCGAAGCTTGGCGTACATTGCCAGGCGATCATGGAAAGCCGGCACATGGACGTGCTGGAGATGGACGCGGCCTCCCACACCGGCGTCGACGACGTGCGCCAGATCAATGACAGCGTGCGCTATGCGCCGGCGAGCGCGCGCTACAAGGTCTACATCATCGACGAAGTCCACATGCTGTCGACGGCGGCGTTCAACGCTTTCCTGAAGACGCTGGAGGAGCCGCCGGAGCACGCCAAGTTCGTGTTCGCCACGACAGAGATCCGGAAAGTGCCGGTCACGGTGCTGTCACGCTGCCAGCGCTTCGACCTGCGCCGGGTCGAGGCCGATGTGCTGATGGGGCATCTGTCCAACATCGCGAAGAAGGAGGGCGTGGAGGTCGAGGGTGAAGCGCTCGGCATCATCGCCCGGGCCGCCGAAGGCTCGGTGCGCGACTCGCTGTCGCTGTTCGACCAGGCGATTGCGCATGCCGCCGGAGCGGTGCGTGCCGACGCCGTGCGGCAGATGCTGGGCCTCGCCGATCGCACCCGCGTGATCGATCTTTTTGAAAAGCTCGCCAGCGGCGACATCGCCGGCGCCTTCAAGGAGTTCCGCGAGCAATACGATGTCGGCGCCGATCCGATCGTGGTGCTGTCGGATTTGGCCGAATTCGTCAATTTCGTCACCCGCGTGAAGATCGTGCCGGCAACGGCCGACAACGTCGCCTTCGGCGAGACCGAGCGCGTGCGCGCCCGCGAGTTCGCCGCCAAGCTTTCGATGCGCGTGCTGTCGCGGATGTGGCAGATGCTGCTCAAGGGCATCACGGAAGTTCAGACCGCCACGCGCCCGGCCGCCGCCGCCGAAATGGTGCTGGTGCGCATCGCTTATGTCGCCGACCTGCCGACGCCGGATGAGGCGATCCGCATGATCGAGCAGAACGGCGGGTCGTCACCGGTCGCGTCGGGGAACGGCGCGCCGCGAGGTGCGCCATCCTCCACCATGTCGGCAGTGCCGTCGCCGCCAGTCCGCGCCTCCGCCGGCGCCCCGCGCGCGAGCGCGGAAGCGCGCCCGCAGCCAATGGCGAGCGCCGATCCGCAATCCGCGCCGGTCCTGCGCATCTCGAGCTTTCCGCAGCTGATCGCTCTCGCCGGTGAGAAGCGCGATCTCTTGACCAAGGCCGCGCTGGAAGCCGACATGCGACTGGTGCGCATCGAAGACGGCCGGCTCGAGATTGCGCTGGAGCCCAACGCTTCGCGCGGCCTCATCAACGACCTCTCGCGCAAGCTGGAAATGTGGACCGGGCGGCGCTGGACCGTGATCGTCTCCAACGAAGCCGGCCAGCCGACCGTCCGTTCGCAGAATCTTGCGGAGAAGAGCGCGCGCGAGCGTGCCGCCGAGGCCGATCCGCGCGTGCAGGAAGTGCTGGCGCGCTTTCCCGGCACCAAGGTTATCGAGGTTCGACGCCTTGCCGCGGAGCCGCCGGAATCCGATCTTATTGCGGAAGACCCTGCGGAAATACCCGACAGCGACGACGACTAGTTTAGGGAACACGCTATGGCTGATTTTCTCGGCATGATGAAGCAGGCCGCGCAGCTGCAATCCAAGATGCAGGCGATGCAGGATGAACTCGGCAATGTCGAGGTCGAGGGCATTTCCGGCGGCGGGATGGTGTCGGTGCGCATGACCGCGAAAATGGAAGTGAAGGCGGTGAAGATCGATCCGTCGCTGCTGAAGCCGGAAGATCGCGAAATCGTCGAGGATCTCGTGGTCACCGCGCTGGCCGACGCGCGGCGCAAGGCGGAAGTTGCCATGCAGGAGAAGATGCAGTCGCTCGCCGGCGGCCTCGGCCTGCCGCCGGGGATGCTCGGGGGGCTTGGTTCCTGATCAATGCCCGCGGTTGCCGGTCCCGAGATTGAACGCCTGATCCAGCTGCTGGCGCGGCTGCCAGGGCTTGGCCCGCGCTCGGCGCGGCGCGCCGCCTTGCATCTGATCAAGAAGCGCGAGGCGCTGATGACGCCGCTTAGCTCCGCCCTGCAGGTCGCGATCGACAAGATCCAGGTCTGCAGGACCTGCGGCAATATCGACACGCAAAATCCCTGCACGGTCTGCACCGATCCGCGCCGCGATCCCTCGATCATCGTTGTGATCGCGGATGTCGCCGATCTCTGGGCGCTGGAGCGCGCCAATGCCAGCAACGGCCGCTATCACGTGCTCGGCGGCACGCTGTCGCCGCTCGACGGCGTCGGCCCGCAGGATCTTTCCATCGACGCGCTGGTGGCGCGGGCGCATGAGGAACCGGTCAAGGAGATCGTGCTGGCGCTCAATGCCACCGTCGACGGCCAGACCACCGCGCATTACATCACTGACCTCCTGCAGGACGCCAATGTGCGGGTGACGCGGCTGGCCCATGGCGTGCCGGTCGGCGGAGAGCTTGATTATCTCGACGAAGGTACGCTATCGGCTGCCATGCGGCAGCGGACACTGTTCTGATTCTCTCGACATACGGAACCGGAAATGACGAAACGACGATTCGCCAAGCGCTCGGGTTTTGCGTTGATTCTCGCCGGAGCCTTTGTCGCGCCTGCTGCGTCGGCCCAGTCATCCCAGCCAGCGCAAGCCGCGCCGCCGAAGGCCGGCAAGCTGATGAGCCTCGGCGACGTCCTCTCCGGCGAACTCACCACCATCCGAACGCGCGGCGGCAAGCGCGGGCCGAAGACGGCGACCTACCAGATCACCTCGGAGCCGCGCCGTTTGCCGCCGCCGAACGGCCTGTGCAACCTCGAGACCGGGCCGGAAACTTTTCAGCTCGTCACCACCAGTGACGCGCAGGCCGCGCAGCTCAAGGGATTTATCGGCAAGCCGATCTCGGTGAAGGTGGATGAAGTCACCTGCGCGCAGGATGCGGGCCAGATGACCGAGGCCGTCATCACCAAGTGGAGCGTGGTGAAGTAGCCACCGGTGTCGTCACCGGGCTCACCCGCTTGCGCGGGTGATGACAGCTTGGTTCAGACCCTGACCGGCCCCAGCGTTTCGAAATGTCCGCGCTTCTGCAGGAAGGCGAGGATCACGAGGCTCGGTATCGCCACCAGCACGCAGATCACGAAGAACCACGGCCATCCCGTGATCTCAGCGACAAAGCCCGCACCGGACGAGAGATAGGTTCGTCCCACCGCGGCAAGCGCGGTCAGCAGCGCATATTGTGTCGCGGTGTGCAGCGGGTTCTGGCACAGCGCCGAGAGATAGGCGACGAAGATCACGGTGCCGATGGCGCTGGTGAAATTCTCCGCACAGATGGCCACTGCCAGCGCCCATTGGTTGGTGCCGACCACTGCGAGCCAAGAGAAGGAGAGATTGGCGAGCGCCTGCACCACGCCGCCGATCCACAGGCTCGTCGCCAGCGGATAACGCCGCGCGACAAAGCCGCCGGCAAAGCCGCCGATCAGCGTGGCGGCAAGGCCAACGCCCTTCACGATCGCCGCATAGTCGTTGCGGGTGAAGCCGAGATCGATCACGAATGGCGCCGTCATGGTGCCGGAAAACGCATCGGTGAACTTGAACAGCACCACGAATGAGAGTGCCGCGATCGCATCCTTGCGGGTGAGGAATTCAGAGAACGCGCCGCTTGCGGCATGCCAAACGCGGGTGAATGCGTCCTCTTTCTGCGTTGCCTGTTCGGCGCCCCTGGATTGCGCGGGTTCCGTGGCGATGAGCGCGGCGATCGTGCCGACCAGCACCATGGCGGCCATCACGACATAGCCCCACATCCACGCGGACGTGCGGGTGATGCCGGTGCTCTCGAAGCCGGAGACGATGAACAGCGCGCCTGCGGTCGAGATCAGCATGCCGATGCGATAGGCGGCGACATAGGAGGCCATGCCCGCCGCCTGTTCGCTTTCGGGCAGGCTCTCGACGCGGAAGGCGTCGACCACGATGTCCTGCGTCGCCGATGTCGTTGCGACCAGCAGCGCCGCGAATGCAGCGTACAACGGCGAGCCGCCGGCCAGCGCCAATAGCAGGATCGCGGCGATCAGCAGCAATTGCGAAAACACCAGCCAGCCGCGGCGTCGTCCGAACAGGCTCGTCAGGAACGGCACATGCAGCGCATCGACCAGCGGCGCCCAGAGGAACTTCAGTGTGTAGGGCGTGCCGACCAGCGCGAAAAAGCCGATGGTGCGCAGATCGACGCCGTCCTCGCGCATCCATATCAGCAGCGTCGAGCCCGACAGCGCCAGCGGCAGACCGGAGGAAAAGCCGAGCAGCATCACGATCAGCACGCGCGGCTGCAGGTACACGGCCATGCTCTCGCGCCATGAGGCGCGGGCAGGGCTGGCGGGGGAGGTCGCTTCCGGGGCGGTCATGGGACCGTTGGTAGCAGATTCTGGGGAGAATCGTAGGGTGGTGGAGCGAAGCGAAACCCACCAATCTGGTGATGGGTTCGCTTCGCTCTGCCCACGGTGCCGGAATTACTCCCCCGCCTGCAACTTCCGCGGCGGCAGCGGGAACAGCTCGGTGGCCGCGCCCTTGACCAGCCGCGGCGCTTCGACCGGCGGGTCCTTGGAGAAATCGAGTTCCTCGATGCGGCCGGCGCGCTTTTCGATCTTGTCGGCGGAGATCAGGATTTGCCGCACGTCCTCGTTGACGTCGCCAAAATGCTTCTGCAGCTTGAGCACGCGATCACGCAGGCGCGTCAAATCGTCGCCGAGATGCATGACCTCGTTGCGGATCTGATCGGCGGCGTCGCGGATGCGGGCGTCCTTCAAAATCTGTTGCATCACCTGGATCGCCAGCATCAGCAGCGAGGGCGACACCAGCACAACGCGGGCGCGATAGGCCTTCTGGATGATGTCGTCGAAGCCGTCGTGGATTTCGGCATAGACCGATTCCGACGGAACGAACATCAGCGCGGTGTCCTGCGTCTCGCCGGTGATCAGGTATTTTTCGGCGATATCGGCGACATGCTTCATGATGTCGCTGCGCAGGCGCTGTGCTGCGACGCGGCGCTCTTCGTCGCTGCGCGCATCGTGCAGCGCCGTCATCGCTTCCAGCGGAAATTTGGCGTCGATGCAGAGCGGCCGCTGATCGGGCAGCAGCACCACGCAGTCCGGCCGCTTGTTGTTGGAAAGCGTGAACTGGAATTCGTAAGAGCCCTTGGGCATGCCGTCCTGGACGATCGCCTCCATGCGTGCCTGGCCGAAGGCGCCGCGCGATTGCTTGTTGGCGAGCACGTCGCGGAGGGTCGTGACCTGCGTCGTCAGGTCGGTGAGGTTCTTGTGCGCATTGTCGATGATGCCGAGCCGCTCATGCAGCTTGCGCAAGCTGTCCATCGTGTTGCGCGTGGTCTGCTCCATCGACTGGCCGACGCGATGGGTCACCGAATCGAGCCGCTCGTTGACCGCGCGCGCCATCTCGGCCTGCCGCCCGGCGAGCGCCTGCGCCATCGCATCGACCCGGCCGGTCGATTCGCTCTGGGCGCGCAGCATGTCGGAAAGCCGCTCCTCCAACTCGTCGGCGCGGATGGCTTGCGCTATGGCGAGTTCCGCGCCGCGCCGGCCGGATTTGGCGACGACGATCACCAGCACCAGCAGCAGCACAAGCGCGAGCGCGCTGATGCCGATCAGGCCGTCAGCGACGCGAACCGGCCAATCGCCGATCAGGAAAAGAATCTCGTTCATACCGCTTTGTAACCCGATTCGGGGTCCATCGCGAACGAAGAGGGAACATTTATGGTTAATGCAGTGCTAATTTTTATGGTTAAGGCCGCCTTAAAAATCATGGTTAGCAGAGCCTTAACGTGTTCCCGCTCGCATTGACCCCGGCAAATCAAGCGCTTAAATCGCCGCCCATGGCCATCAGAGAGATCATCATCCTGCCGGACAAGCAGTTGCGGCTGGTGTCGAAGCCTGTCGAGAAGGTGACGGCGGAAATCCGCAAACTCGCCGACGACATGTTCGAGACCATGTACGACGCGCCCGGCATCGGGCTTGCCGCGATCCAGGTCGCGCAGCCCTTGCGGCTGATCACCATGGATCTGGCCAAGCGCGACGAGAATGGCGAGACCACGCCGAAGCCGCGCGTCTTCATCAATCCGGAGATCATCGCAAAATCCGAGGAGATGTCGGTCTACGAGGAAGGCTGTCTCTCGATCCCCGAATATTACGAGGAGGTCGAGCGCCCCGCGCGCGTGCGCGTGCGCTTCACCGATCTCGACGGCAAGGTGCATGAGGAGGACGCCGACGGCCTCTTCGCCACCTGCATTCAGCACGAGATCGATCACCTCAACGGCGTGCTGTTCGTCGATTACCTCTCCAAGCTGAAGCGCGACCGCGTGCTGAAGAAGTTTGCCAAGGCCGCCAAGCGCGCGGGGGAGTAGCCGCCGTTCTTTCCGCCGTCATGCCCGGGCATAAGCGCAAAGCGCGTCTTTACGCAAAATGACCCGGGTATCCACGACTTGCTTTCTCGCGGGACCAAAGACGTGGATGGCCGGGACAAACCCGGCCATGACGAGTAATTTAAGGCCGTCGCAGGACATTTCCATCCATGCCGCTTCGTCTGGTCTTCATGGGCACGCCAGAGTTCTCGGTGCCGACGCTGCTCGAACTCGTCGCCCACGGCCACGAGATCGCGGCCGTCTATACTCGTGCGCCGAAGCCCGCCGGCCGCGGCATGAAGCTGCAGCCAACGCCGGTCGAGCAGGAGGCGCGCCGCCTCGGCATTCCCGTCCTGACGCCGACGACGCTGAAGACACAAGAAGCGCAAAGCGAATTCCGCGCGCACGATGCCGATGCCGCTGTCGTCGTCGCCTACGGCATGATCCTGCCGCAGGCCATTCTCGAGGCGCCAAAGCTCGGCTGCTTCAATCTGCACGCGTCTCTCTTGCCGCGTTGGCGCGGCGCGGCGCCCATCAACCGCGCGGTGATGTCGGGCGATGCCGAGACCGGCGTGATGGTGATGAAGATGGATGTCGGCCTCGACACTGGCGATGTCGCGATGGCCGAACGGCTGGCCATTACCGACAAGATGACCGCCTCCGATGTACACGACGCGCTGGCGCGGCTCGGGGCCGACTTGATGGTGCGCGCGATGGCGGCGCTGGAGCGCGGCGCGCTGCAATTGACGAAGCAGAGCGAGGCCGGCGTCAGCTACGCCGCCAAGATCGAGAAGGCGGAAGCGAAGATCGATTGGAGCAAGCCGGCGCATGCGGTGCTGCGGCATATCCACGGCCTGTCGCCATTCCCGGGCGCATGGAGCGAGGTGCCGGTCGACGGCGAAGCGGTGCGCGTGAAAGTCCTGCGCTGCGAGCCGGCGAGGGATTCGGGCACGCCGGGCGTGCTGCTCGATGATCAGCTCACCATTGCCTGCGGTGATGGTGCGATCCGCATCGTCGAACTGCAGCGCGCCGGCAAGGCGCCGATGAAGGCGGCGGAATTTTTGCGCGGCACGCTGCTCAAGCCCGGTGCGCGGTTTTCCTGATGCCCCGCTACAAGCTCACCATCGAATATTACGGCGCGCCGTTTGCCGGTTGGCAGCTGCAGCCGGATCATCCGACGGTGCAGGGTGTGCTGGAAGCCGCTGTCAAGGCGACCTGCGGCGAGGACGTGCGCGTGCACGGCGCCGGCCGCACCGATGCCGGCGTGCACGCGCTCGGTCAGGTCGCGCATTGCGACATCGCGAAGGTATTCGCGGCAAACCGTCTGCGCGATGCGCTGAATGCGCATCTGCGTCCCAATCCCGTTGCGGTGCTTGCGGCCGAAATCGTGCCCGGGAATTTCGAGGCGCGTTTTTCCGCGCAGAAGCGCCACTACCTCTATCGCATCGCCAATACCCGGGCGAATCTCGCGCTCGATGTCGGCCGCATCTGGCGCGTGCCGCGGCGGCTCGATTCCGATGCGATGCATGCCGCTGCGCAACGCCTGCTGGGCAAGCACGATTTCACGACGTTTCGCGACACCGAGTGCCAGGCCAAATCGCCGGAGAAAACGCTGGACCAGCTCGACGTGATCCGCGACGGCACCGAGATCAGGATCATCACCTCGGCGCGATCCTTCCTGCATAGCCAGGTGCGTTCGATGGTGGGCTCGCTGGTCTGGGTCGGTGAGGGACGCTGGAGCGCCGACGATCTTGCAGCCGCACTCGCCGCCCGCAACCGCGCCGCCTGCGGCCCCGTCGCGCCGCCGGAAGGGCTCTATCTGGTGCGCGTGGATTATTAGGCGCTTACTTCGTCATGGCCGGGCTTGCCCCGGCCATCCACGATTTCCTTCAAGAGGCCGCTAAGACGTGGATGCCCGGGACAAGCCCGGGCATGACGGTGAAATGGGCATTTGCGCTAGCCAAAATACCGGTCCAGGACGCCGCGATACACCTTCGTCAGCTTCTCCAGATCCGCCACCGGCGTGCGCTCGTCGACTTGGTGCATGGTCTGGCCGACGAGACCGAACTCGATGACCGGGCAATAGCTGGAGATGAAGCGCGCATCCGAGGTGCCGCCGGAGGTGGAGAGCTCGGGCTTTCGCCCGGTCACTTCCTCGATGGCGGCGACCGCGAGATCGGTGAATGCGCCGGGCTTGGTGACGAACACGTTCGAATTCGACGGCTCCCAGACGATGCGTGCCTTGATGCGGTTGCCGCAGGCTTTGGCCAGCCGGCTATCGACGAGATCGCGCAGGCTTTGCTGCGTGTGCAGGTCGTTGTAGCGGATGTTGAACTTTGCCCGCGCCTGACCGGGGATGACGTTGCTCGCGGTGTTGCCGACGTCGACGGAAGTAAATTCCAGGTTCGACGCCTGAAACTGCGCGCTGCCGTGATCGAGCGGCTCGTCGGAGATCGCCACGATCAGCCGCGAAATATCCGGCACCGGATTCGACGCGCGGTGCGGATAGGCGACGTGGCCCTGCACCCCATCGACATAGAGCGTGCCGGATTGCGAGCCGCGGCGGCCGACCTTGATGCAATCGCCGAGCACTTCGACATTCGAGGGCTCGCCGAGCACGCAATGATCGAATTTCTCGCCGCGCGCGGCCACCCATTGCAGCAGCTTGATGGTGCCGTTGACGGAAATGTCCTCCTCATCGCCGGTGATCAGGAACGAGATCGATCCCTTCGGCTTGCCGCCGTGGTCTTTCAGATACTGCAGCACCGCCGCGACGCTGCAGGCAATTCCGCCCTTCATGTCGACCGCGCCGCGGCCATACAGCATGCCGTCCTTCACCTCGCCGGCGAACGCGCCATGCGTCCAGGCGCTTTCATCGCCCGCCGGCACCACATCGGTATGGCCGGCAAAGGTGATGTGCGGGGCCTCAAAGCCGATGCGCGCATAGAGATTGTCGATGTCGGCAGTCCCAGGCTCGCCGAAGGTGACGCGGTGCGTCTCGAAGCCGGCTTCTTTCAAAATCGCTTCGAGAACTCCCAGCGCCCCGGCATCGGCCGGGGTTACGGATGGGCAGCGGAGGAGGGATTGGGCAATCGAGAGGGCGTCAGTCATGCCCCCGGCTTAACACGCATGGCCGGCGGAGGGCCAGCTTTGTGCGGCGTCATTTCGATCTCGCTCTCGTGGTCCCACGCCGTTGTCGCGCGTAACCGGTCTCGCTCGGTGCGCGCCCGCAGCTGCTCCTTGCCCAGCGGGTTGGACCCATATTGGTTGGTCCATTTCGTGCCGCGCAGGAAATACAGCTCGACAAGGCCCCACAGGCACAGCACGCAGGCGATCAGCGCCAGCGGCAGAACCCAGTAGGAATCGGGCAGGTAGTCTGCGAACTGCTTGTAGAGCCCGGGGATGACGAAAAACGGCACCATCCACCAGGCGCTGCGGCCGCGGTCGTGCAGGCGTTTCACGGAGGTGGCGCAGAACACCCACAGGAACAGCGGCATCGTCATGATGTTGACGATGAGCCCGCCAAGTTCGGCGCGGGACAGTCCGCGGAACGTCGCGGGGTCGAAGATGGCAAAGACATTGTCGAGGCCGAAATTGAGTCTCTCCGGCCAGCCGAACACATAGCCGATCGGCACGAACAGCAACAGCGTAAGGAAAATCAGCCAGCAGATGATGATGAGCCCCGCCAGCCAATATTTGGCGCGGTTGATGCGGCCCTTGAAGCTGAAGAGGTACCAGGTCCAGTCCATGGCGAAATAGCTCCGGGCGCAGCCCGCCGTCCGCTCGTTAGTCGCCCGCGGCGAGTGGCCGGTTCAGGCCGCGCCGGCCGGATGGAACCCTTCAGGCCTGCTCCCGACTATGGCGCCGGCTTCAGACGAAAGGCCGGAGGGGGAGCGGCCTTGTGCGGCGCCACTTCGATCTCGCTCTCCCGCGCCGTCGTCGCGTGCAGCCGCGTCCGCTCGCTGCGCGCTCGCATCTGTTCCTTGCCCAGTGGATTGGGGCCGAACCGGTTGGTCCATTTCGTGCCGCGCAGGAAATACAATTCGACAAAACCCCAGATCATCAGCACGAACAAGATCCAGCCCGAGATCAGCACGAAAGTTGAATCGGGAAGCCGGTCCGAGAAATGATTGTAGAGGTCGGGGACGGCGAAGAACGGCACCATCCACCACCCACTCTTGTCGCGGTCATGCAGCCGCTTGATTGAGGTGGCGAGGAAGATCCAGAGGAACAGCCCCAGGCCGATCGCTTTGACCAGCACCATCGGCAGTGTGGCAAACGACAGCGCCCGCCAGGCCGCCGGATCCAGTACACTGAAAATGTCGTCGAGATCGAAGACGAACGAGATCTTGCTGCTGCCCTGCGCGATGCCCATGGTATGGACCGCAGAATTGATCACGACGGACAGGTAGAGCACCAGCGCCACAAAGATGACCATGAAGGACAGCAGGACCAGCCCCGCCAGCCAGCATTTGGCGCGGTTGATGCGGCCGTTGAAGCCGAACAGATACCAGGTCCAGTTCATGACAAGACGCCTCCGGGCGGCAGGTAGCCAGCCCGGCCATTAGTCGCCGGCCGGCAGGCGCCGGTTCACGTCAATCCGGCCCGACGAAAACCTTCCAGATAATGCTCGCGGTCGGCTTCGTTGCTCCAGGGCAGCTGGGTCGCGATCCAGGACAGCGAGATATTCGGCTGGGTGCGGCGAAGCTCCGCGAGCGCTGTTTCGGCCAGTCGAGCATCGCCGCTCATCCCGGCGGAGACGGCGAGCACGCGATAGGCGCCGGTGAGGTCGCCGCGGTGGCGGATCGCCTCGCGCGCCAGCTCGATGGCCTCGTCGTATTGCCGCGTCATGAAGCGGGCATAGCCGGCGATGCCGTAATAGATGGCAAGGGAGGGATCGCGCGGGCTGAGCCTGATCGCGCGCTGTGCCGCCTCGAAGGAGTCCTCAGTGCGCCCGGCATAGGACAGCGCCAGCGCGTAGTAGCCCTGCGCGAGGCAGAAATTGGAGTTCAGCCGCAGCGCCGTCTCGAATTCCGACAGCGCATCGGCCAGCCGCCGCGTGGAGAAATACACGCTGCCGAGCGCCGCGTGCGCCCAGGCGTCCTCGCGATCGAGCTGAACCGCCTTGGTCGCGGCTTCCTGCGCAAGCGGCGCGGCCGTCGCCAGGTCGGCCCAGCCGAGATGCACGCCGAACATGTGGCTGGCGGCCAGCACCGACAGCGCCTGGCCATAGTTCGGGTCGATCGCGATCGCCTTCTGCAGCAGTTCCTGCGCCGCCACATTGTCCTCGCGCGTTACGCGCCAATAATGCGACAACCCGCGCATCAAAAGGTCCCAGGCATCGAGACTCGCCGGCGGCTTGCGCTGCGCGCGGAAATTCTCGGCCGCATAGATCTGCGGCTCGACGGCGGCCACGATGGCATTGGTGATCTCGTCCTGGACGGCGAAGACATCGACCAGCCTGCGGTCGAACTGCTCGGCCCATATATGGCTTTCGGTCGCTGCGTCGTTGAGCTGCGCCGAGATGCGCACGCGATCGCCGACCTTGCGCACGCTGCCTTCCACCACATAGCGGACACCGAGTTCCTCGGCGATCCGCCTGATGTGGACATTGCGGCCCTTGTAAGTGAAGGACGAATTGCGGGCGATGACGACGAACCAGCGCACCTTGGAAAGCGCGGTCAGGATGTCCTCGCTGATGCCGTCGCAGAAATACTCCTGTTCCGCGTCGTCGCTGATGTTCTTGAAGGCGAGCACGGCGATCGCCGGACGTTCGAAGGTAACGGAGCCTTGCGAATACGCAGGCTCGGCCGTGGCGGCTCGGGTGATCGGCGCCAGCTCCACGCAATCGCCGACGAAGCGAAAGCCCTTGCGGGGGATTGTGCGGATCAGGCGCTGCGCCTTGCCGTCATCCCCGAGCGCCTTGCGAACCGCATTGATCCGGCTGTTCAGCGCAGAGTCCGAGATGGGCCGGCTGTCCCAGACTTCGGCAACCAGGTCGTCCTTGCTGACGATACGGTCGCGTTGTGTGATCAGAAACAGCAGGAGATCGAAGACCTGCGGCTGCATGGGGATCGCAACGCGGTCCCGGGTCAGCTCCCGAAGCTCGCTGTCAAGTTCATGATTTTCAAAGCGAAATCGCACCGTGACGGGTCTCAAGAAAAAATCAGCGATATCTCAGGCAAAGGCCAACCATCCGGAAAAGCCCTGGGCGGCCCAATACGGCATTTTGCGCAGTCAGTCGCCGGCTTTTTCGGCGCAATGGAGCTGCCCAACGGAGCTACGCATGTCCCAAGTCCATACCATAGGCCCGGATTTCTCCGGCTCCAGATTATTCAAGTTCATCGCATTCCTCTATGGAATGGCATCCTATTTGGTGTTCTTCGTCACCATTCTCTACGCCATCGGTTTCGTGATGGGCCTGGCCGTGCCGAAGACCATCGACACCGGCGCGACCACTTCCACCGGCGAAGCCGTCGTCGTCAATCTGCTTTTGATGTCGCTGTTTGCCGTACAACACAGTGTGATGGCGCGAAAGGGTTTCAAAGGGTGGTGGACGCAATACATTCCCAGGCCGATCGAGCGCTCCACTTACGTGCTTGTGGCGAGCTCCTGCCTGCTGCTGTTGTTCTGGCAATGGCGGCCGATTCCGACGGTCGCGTGGCAGATAGCCGATCACGATTTTGCTGCTGCAGTCGCGATGCTCTCGCTGGTCGGCTGGGTGCTGGTGTTCACCAGCACGTTCCTCATTAATCATTTCGAGCTGTTCGGCCTGTCGCAGGTCGCCAGCCATCTCACCGACAAGGAAGCTGCGCCGCCGCGGTTCTGCACGCCGCTGCTCTACAAGATCGTGCGTCATCCGCTCTATCTCGGTTTCATCATGGCGTTCTGGGCGGCGCCGGTCATGACCGTGGGGCATCTTCTGTTCGCAGCCGTGACCACGGCCTACATCCTGGCCGGCATCTGGCTGGAGGAGCGGGATCTGATCGAGATGTTCGGCGACCAGTACCGCGAATACAAGCAGCGCGTCTCGATGCTCATTCCCTGGCGCCAGACCTGGTGAGGGGGAGCGAGCCGGAGAACAGTCATGAGTCATGACATTCCAACGTCGTCCCGGCCTTGTGCGCGATTGCGCACTGGGGCCGGGACCCATAACCACAGCTGGTCGTTGTTGCAAAAGGCGCTGCGGCTCCAGCCCGCTGCATCGCTAACAACGGTGGTCATGGGCCCCGGCCCCAGTGCGCAATCGCGCACAAGGCCGGGGCGACACCGCTGTGCGGATGCTCGCTCGTGCCAAAAACGACGCCCAGCTATTTCAATCCCGCCCGGCGCAAGCCCTCGAGATAGTGCTCGCGGTCCTCGAACCGCCGCATCGGCAGCTCGCGGGCGATCCATTCGAGCGAGATGCTCGGCTGCGCCTGACGCAGGCCCTGCAAGGCGATGGCCGAGAGTTCACGGTCGCCCGCCATGCCGGCCGCCGCCGTCAGCACGCGATGGGCGCCGACGAAATCCGCGCGCTGCCGCAGCGACTCACGCGCCAGCAGGATGGCTTCTTCGTAGCGCGAGCCTGCGAACTGGATATAGGCGCCGAGCCCGTAATAGATCGCAGCCAGCGGATCGCGCGGGCTGAGCCGCAGCGCGCGGCGGATGGCGACATCGCCTTCCTCGTAGCGGCCCGCGTAGCACAGCGTCACTGCATAGAACGCCTGGGAGAACGCGAAGTTGGGGTTGAGCCGCAGCGCCAGCTCGAACTCGGCGATCGCGTCGTCGAAGCGACGCGCGAACAGATAGGAATAGCCGAGCGCGTGATGCGCCCATGCGTCCTCGCTGTCGGCCTCGACTGCGGTGAGCGCCTCGCGCGTCGCCTTGTCCATGACGCTACCCATGGGAGCCCAGCCCATATGGGCGCCGAAGATGCGGCTGTTGGCGAGCAGTCCGAGCGCCTGGCCGTAGCGCGGATCGATATCGATCGCCTTTTCCAAGAGCGCCTGCGCCACCGTGTTGTCCTGCCGCGTCACCCGCCAGAAATGCGAGAGCGCGCGCATCACGAGATCCCAGGCATCGAGGCTGCCCGGCTGCTTGTGCTGCGCCCGGAAACTCTCCGCCGCATAGAGATGCGGCTCGACCGCGGCGACGATCGCCTCGGTGATCTCGTCCTGCACGGCGAAGACGTCGGCGATGCTGCGGTCGTAGCGTTCGGCCCACAGATGGCTGCCGGTCGTGACATCGTTGAGCTGTGCGGAAATGCGCACCCGGTCGCCGCTGCGGCGCACGCTGCCTTCGACGACATACCGCACGCCGAGCTCGCGCGCGATCTCGCTGATGTGGACCGAGCGGCCCTTGTAGACAAACGACGAGTTGCGCGCGATCACGAAGAACCACCGCAGCTTCGACAGCGCGGTGATGATGTCTTCGCTGATCCCGTCGGAGAAATACTCCTGTGCACGGTCGCCGCTCATGTTGACGAAGGGAAGCACGGCGATTCCGGGCCGGTCAGCCAGCACCGGCTGCAGCTCCAGCGAGCGATGCGGCGCGGTCGGCTCGGCCGGCGCGCTATCCTCGGCCTTGGTCTTCACGGCGCCGACGAAGCGGAATCCCTTGCGCGCGATGGTACGGATCAGCGCCTGCACGGAGCCGCTGTCGCCAACCGCCTTGCGCGCTGCATTGATCCGGCTGGTCAGGGTCGACTCCGCGACGTGCCGGCCATGCCAGATCGTTTTGATCAATTCTTCCTTGCTCACCACGCGATCGCGGTTTTCCATCAGATGGACAACGAGATCGAACACCTGCGGCTCCAGCGAGACCGGCATGTTGTGCCGGCTCAATTCCCGCGTGTTGGTGTCAAGTACCTGATTTGAAAAGAAAAACTTCATCCGACTTAGGTCCCAAAGCAAAACTCACGAATTACTCAAGCAAAACTGGACGTATTCTCAAGCACTTCGGCTCTTCTACGACTCTCTTGAGTCTATCGATCGCGCCGATGGTTCACCACGCACGTCCGCGGCAGTCCAATTCACGACATCGAGTATTTCGCGTGATGGAAGATGCAACTGTGATGTCAGGCACGGTGAGCGGCGCGCGTGATCGCCGGCAAATATGGCCGAACTGCAGATCGTTTGTTGCGCTAGAGGCACTGATCAATGCAATCGGTGCAAAGCGATTGCCGCGCGCTCGCCCGGCTCGAAACCGACTGCGTCGATAGGTCCGCTGACGACCGTCAGCCGCTGTGACCGATCAGTCGCGCAACAGCTCGTTGATGCTGGTCTTGGCGCGGGTGCGCTCGTCGACGCGCTTGACGATGACGGCGCAGGCCGTGGCAGGACCGGGCTGGCCGTTCTTCAGCGGCCTGGCCGGCAGCGTGCCGGGCACCACGACGGAATATTCCGGCACTTCGCCGACAAACGTCTCGCCGGTCTCGCGGTCGACGATCTTGGTGGAGGCGCCCAGGAACACGCCCATCGCCAACACCGCGCCCTTGCGCACGATCACGCCTTCGGCGACCTCGCTGCGCGCGCCGATGAAGCAATCGTCCTCGACGATCACGGGCTCGGCCTGCAGCGGCTCCAGCACGCCGCCGATGCCGACACCGCCGGAAATGTGCACGCGCTTGCCGATCTGCGCGCAGGAGCCGACCGTCGACCAGGTGTCGATCATGGTCGCTTCATCGACATAGGCGCCGAGATTGACGAACGACGGCATCAGCACGACGTTGCGGGCGATGAACGCCGAGCGGCGCACGATCGCGCCGGGCACGGCACGAAAGCCGGCGTCGCGAAAACGGTTCTCGCCCCAGCCCTCGAACTTCGAGGGCACCTTGTCCCACCACGACGCCTTGCCGGGACCGCCGGCTATCTGGCCCATGTCGTTGAGGCGGAACGACAGCAGCACCGCCTTCTTCAGCCATTGATTGACCTTCCACTTGCCGGAAGCCTCGCGCTCGGCGACGCGCGCCTCGCCCTTGTCGAGCAGCTCCAGCGCGGAATCCACGGCATCGCGGACCTCGCCCTTGGTTGAAGTCGAGATGCCGTCGCGCGCATCGAAGGCGGCGTTGACTGATGTTTCGAGGGCGGCGAGGGACATGATGGTTTCCTGAAGGTGCGGCGGGCGGGTTTTCGGGGGCTTTTTCGGGAAATGGGGCCGCGAAGTCAAGGACGGGATGACAGTTACAATAGCCGCTGCAAGAACCCGGTCAGATCGTCCGTGACATGATCGACATGGCCGGCATCGCGGCCTTCCAGCTCCCAGTCCTCGCGCACGACTTCTTTCACGCCGTCGGGCACCACCAGCACCGTGGTCATGCCGAGCTGGTGCGGCACCACGAGGTTGCGCGCGAGGTCCTCGAACATCGCCGATCGCGCCGGATCGACGCCGTGCAGGGACAGGAAGCGCTGATAGGTCTGCGGCGCCGGCTTCGGCTCCAGCTCGGCGGCGATGATGTCGAACACCGCGTCGAAATGCCCCGTCAGCCCCAGCCGATCCAGTACGGCATCGACATGATCGACCGAACCATTGGTGAGGATCAGCTTGCGTCCGGGCAGCTTTGCGATCGCCGCGCCCATCGCCGGATTGGGCTCCAGCGGCGAATGGTCGATCTTGTGCACATAGCTAAGGAAATCGTCGGCGCGGATGCCGTGCTCCGTCATCATGCCGCGCATGGTGGTGCCGTAGCGGCGGTAATAGTCCTTCTGGACGCGGCGCGCTTCCTCCGCGGAGACGTTGAGGAAGTCGGCCACGAACTCGCCGATCCGCGCATCGACCTGCTGCCACAGATTGACGTGATGCGGATAGAGCGTGTTGTCGAGGTCGAACACCCAGGTGTCGACATGGGTAAAGCCGCGGGACGTCATGGCATTGCAAAGCGCAGCGTCTTGCCGCCGCCGCTCATGTCGACTGCAGCGAAGCCCGCGACGGAAAGTCCGCGCGTGCCGCAATCGCCCTGCTCGTTGATCTCGAACTTGCTCTCGCGGGTGCAGAGCTGCGTGGTGCCGCCCCAGTTCAGCGCCTTGTCCCGGTGCTTCACGACGCGGTTCTCGTTGTCGACGGCTTCTGCGAAGCTGAAGATATGCTTGGGCTGGCCGGCGACATCGGGATGCAGGCACTTGCCGGGGTCGATGCGATACCAGCCGCGGCTGGTCACGCTCTTGCCGTCGTCGGTCGCCACCGCGGCCATGATCCTGTGCGGGGTGTCGTTGCACCAGGTCAGCCCCGTCGCGGAAGGCGACTGCACCGCCTCGATCAGCTTGGCAAAGAAATTTGGCTGCTGCACCGCATCCGCGCTCAGCCCGCGGCTCTTCAGGAACGCGTTCAGCGCGGCTTGCGTCTTCGGCCCGTCGGTGCCGTCGATGGGGGCGGCATCGTAACCGGCGACGATCAGCAGCCGCTGGATGCCGGCGAGCCGCGCCTGCTCGTCGTCATATTCCGAATCTTCGGCGAGATAGGCGATGAGGTGGCCGTCATCGGTGTGCGTCGGGTTGATCTGAGTGAATGGCGCCGGCGTCTGTCCGCTGCGGCATTGCCGCGCGGCCGCAATGACAAAATTGTCCGGCGCGATGCAGAGCGTGTCGGTGCCGCCCTGCGGGGCCGGCGAGGAGCCGTAGAGGCCGAGCGCGCGCGCATGCAACAGGATGCGATCGGCCGTTAGCGTGCCCTGCGCCACGACGCGGCAGGCGGCAGGATCGATGCGGAACCAGCCGCGCGTTGCGGTCGCGGATTGATGGTCGATGCCGATGGCGGCCTCGATCACATAGCTCATGCGGTTGCAAAGTTTCAGGTCCGCATGCGCCGGCGCGGACGAGGCGAGGATCGATATCGCGGCAGCCGGCAACGAGAGAACCGTGCGCCGTGCATAGCGGCGCATCCTGGCGCGAAAGCTGCGCCTGACGATCGGGCTCTTCCCTGTGAAGCCTGTCACTTGTGGATCAGCGTGCCGGTACCCTGATTCGTGAACAGCTCCAGCAATACCGCATGTTGCGTCTTGCCGTCGATGATGACGACGCCCTGCACGCCCTGCTCGAGGGCATAGATGCAGGTCTCGACCTTCGGGATCATGCCGCCGGAAATGGTGCCGTCGGCGATCAGCTTGCGCGCGTCCTTCACCGAGAGTTCAGGAATGAGCTTCTTCGACTTGTCGAGCACGCCCGGCACGTCGGTGAGCAGCAACAGGCGCTTGGCCTTCAGCGCGCCGGCCACCGCGCCGGCGAACGTGTCGGCATTGACATTCAGCGTCTGCCCATCGGTTGAGGTAGCGAGTGGCGCCAGCACGGGGATCAGCTCATAGCCGATCAGCTGGTTGAGCAGTGTCAGATCCACCTTCTCGGGGTCGCCGACAAAGCCAAGGTCGATCGCCTTTTCGATATTCGAATCCGGATCGACCATGGTGCGCTTGGTCTTCGACGCCTTCACCATGCTGCCGTCCTTTCCGGACAGCCCCACGGCCTTGCCGCCGGCCTCATTGATGTAGCCGACCAGCTGCTTGTTGACCGAGCCCGCCAGCACCATCTCGACGATCTCGATGGTGGCGGCATCCGTGATGCGCAGGCCCGCAGCGAATTCCGACTGGATGCCGAGGCGCTTCAGCATGGTCGCGATCTGCGGCCCGCCGCCATGCACCACCACGGGATTGATCGCGGTCTGCTCGAGCAGCACGATGTCGCGCGCAAAGGCTTTCGCGGTGTCCTCGTCGCCCATGGCATGGCCGCCATATTTGATGACGATGGTTTCCTCGTCATATTCCTGCATATGCGGCAGCGCCTCGGACAGGATGCGGGCCTTGTCGAGCGGGCTGATCTCGGTGTCGGTCATGAACGGGTCTCGCGTGGCGGGCGGGTGTCGGGCCGGGTTCTATCCGATTGCCGGGCAGGGCGCAAAGTGCCTCCGAAGTACCTTCTCCCCTTGTGGGAGAAGGTGGCGCGCGCAGCGCACCGGATGAGGGGTCTCTATCCGCGGAGACAGACCCCTCATCCGCCTTCGCTGCGCTCAGGCACCTTCTCCCACAAGGGGAGAAGGTAAGAAGTCGGCCGCGCTATCTTCGCCTCGGCCACGCCGCCGCGACGGCCAGCGCCAGCCAGCTCGCGATCATCAGCGTGCCGCCGGTCGGCGCGGCAAGCGGGAAGAGGCCGTAGCCGGCATATTGGCGCAATGTGAGATCGGCTGAAAACAGTCCGGCCGCAATGACGAAGCCGGTTGCCGCACCAAGTCCGATCCGCGCATGAATCAGCGCGCGCTCGGCAAGCACCACCGTCGCCAGCACCGCGCAGGCGTGAAACAGCAGCATCGACGATGCCGCGCCAAGCCGCGACGCGTCGGCCTGATGCGCCGAGGCCGCCGCCAGCATCACGCCGTCGGCGCCCATGATGCCCGCAAGCACGATCAGCACCCGCGCAATCCGGTTCATATCCCGCGCTCTCGCATCAGGCGCACCATGGCGGCGCGCAGCTCCGGCATGCCGCGGCCCGAGCGCGAGGAGGTCGCCAGCACTTCGGGAAACGCCGCGGGATGCTTTGCCAGCGCCGCCTTGGTCTCTTCGATGCGCTCTGTGAGTTCGGCCGCTTTCACCTGATCGGCCTTGGTCAGCACGATCTGGTAGCTGACGGCGGATTTATCCAGCGTCTTCAGCACGTCCTGATCGACATCCTTCAGGCCGTGGCGGCCATCGATCAGCACATAGACGCGTGCAAGGCTGGCGCGGCCCAGCAGGAATTTGTGGATCAGCGCCGTCCACGACGCGACCTTCGTTTTTGCCGCCGCCGCATAGCCGTAGCCGGGCATGTCGACGAGGCGCAGGCCGTTCTTGTCGGGGCCTTCGAAGAAGATCAGCTCCTGGGTGCGGCCCGGCGTGTGCGAGGTGCGCGCCAGCGCATTGCGGCCGGTGAGTGCGTTGATCAGGCTGGATTTGCCGACATTGGAGCGGCCGGCGAAGGCGATCTCCAGACCCGCCATCGGCGGCAGCGTCTCGATCGAGGGCGAGGCCCAAATGAAATGCCAGTCGCCGGCGAACAGCTTTCGCCCTTGCTCGATCAGCTCCGCATCGATGTCGGTGGTCATGCGAAAGCTCTCACACCGTCATTGCGAGGAGCGAAGCGACGAAGCAATCCATTGTTTCCGCGAAGGGATGGATTGCTTCGCTTCGCTCGCAATGACGAATTCCGACGGGTGTCGGTAGTCGCTATGTCTTCGACTCCGCCTTCGCCTCGGCCGGCTTCTTCGCGAAGGTGGACTTGAGATTGTCGAACAGCTCCACCTTCACGCCGTTGCGGCGCATGATGTAGCTCTGCTGGATCACCGAGAGCAGATTGTTCCACGCCCAGTAGATGACGAGGCCCGCCGGGAAGCTCGCCAGCATGAAGGTGAAGATCAGCGGCATCCAGTCGAAGATCATCTTCTGGGTCGGATCCGGTGGCGCCGGATTGAGCTTCATCTGGATCCACATCGTGATGCCCATGATGATCGGCCAGACGCCGAGCATCAGGTAGGCGCCGACATGCGGGCCGAATACCGCGAGCGGATCGAACGGGATCAGCCCGAACAAATTGAAGATCGTGGTCGGATCGGGCGCCGAGAGGTCCTTGATCCAGCCATAGAACGGCGCATGCCGCATCTCGATGGTGACGAACAGCACCTTGTAGAGCGAGAAGAACACCGGGATCTGCAAGGCGACGGGAAGACAGCCCGCGATCGGGTTGATCTTCTCCTTCTTGTAGATCTCCATCATCTCCTGCTGCTGCTTCACCTTGTCGTCGGGGAAGCGCTCCTTCAGGGCCTGCAGCTGCGGCTGCACCGACTTCATCTTCGCCATCGAGGCGTAGGACTTGTTGGCGAGCGGGAAGAAGATCAGCTTCACCAGCACGGTCACCAGAAGGATCGCGATGCCGAAATTGCCGAACAGGTGGAAGAACCAGTCCAGCGCCAGGAACATCGGCTTGGTGATGAAGTAGAACCAGCCCCAGTCGATCAGGAGATCGAAGTGGTTGAGCCCGAGCTGTTTGTTGTAGCCGCCGAGGCCGACCAGCGGGAAGTTGATGCCGACCACGCCCGCTTCCTTGGCGCCAGCGAACAGCCGCGCATTGGACGAGCCGGTGCCGCCGATGGCGATGGTCTGCGGTTCCTGCAGATAGTCGGTCTGGTAGGTACGGATCTTGCCGACCGGGTTCGACGAAAAGCGCGCCTTCAGCTTCGCCGTGGTGTCGGGCAGCAGCGCCGAGGCCCAGTATTTGTCGGTTATGCCGAGCCAGCCATTGGTGACGTTGAACTCGACCTGCTTGGCATCGTCGATCTTCTTGTAGGCATATTCCTGCAGGCCCTGGTCGCCGAGATAGCCGATCAGGCCTTCATGCAGGATGTAATAGCCGGAAACCTCCGGCGTGCCGTGGCGCGAGATCAGCGCGTAAGGATAGAGCGTCGCCGGCGTGGAGCCGATGTTGCTGACTTCGTCCTTCACGGTGAAGAGGTAGCGCTCGTCGATCGAGATGGTGCGCTTGAAGGTGAGGCCCTCGCCATTGTCGTATTTCAGGACCACCGGGCTCGACGGCGTCAGCGGGTTCGAGCCTTCCTGCGTCCACATCGTGTTCTGGTCGGGCAGGCGAATCGTGGAGCCGGCCGCCGGCACCCAGCCGAACTCGGCGTAATAGGGGCTCGCGGTCTGCGACGGCGAGAACAGCACGATCGCCGGCGATTTCGGGTCGACGGTCTCGCGATACTGGGTCAACGCAACGTCGTCGATGCGCGCGCCCTTCAGCGAGATGCTGCCGGAGATCTTTGGGCTGTCGATCTTGATGCGCTGGGTCGCCGCAAGCGCGGCCTCGCGCGACATCACCACGGAGGAGGCGGGCGTTGCCGGCGCGCTTTGCGACGGCGAGGCGTTGGGCTGCGGCGTGGCGCCCGGCGCGGTTCCGGGCGAGGCGGGCTGCTGCGCCGGCTTCTGCAGCTCGGCCTGCTTCTGGGCCTCGGTGCGCTGCTTCTCCATCTGCGGCACATTGTAGAAATATTGCCAGGCGATCAGCACGAGGCCGGACAGAATGACGGCGAGGATGGTGTTGCGATTGTCGGTCATCGGTTTTGCAGTCTCGTCATTCAGGTCGGAGTTCGGCGTGGCTTGTTTCGATTTGACGCGTTTTCTTTGCGCGAACCGGGTCCCACTTCGCTTGAAAACGCTTTGTTGGGTCGATCGAGACGTTTGAGCGCCGAGCGGAGATCGTCCAGCATGACCGCAAAGTCCCGCGTCAGCGCCTCCCGGCGGCCGACTAGCACATAATCATGGTGCGGTCGCATGGATATGACGTCCAGCCGCTTCACCAGTTCGCGAAGCCTGCGCCGGATGCGGTTACGCTCGGTGGCGGTGCCGTTTTTCTTGGTGACGGTGAAGCCGACCCGGATCGGACCCTGGTCGTCGCGGCGGCGGGCCTGCAGGGCGAAGGCCGCGCGGGGAACCCTCGCGCCATTGGCAACGGCGAGGAAATCCGCCCGCTGCCTCAGCCGTTCCATGACTATTGTCCTAAGAGGGCGGCCCGGCTCAGGCGCTCAGACGCTTGCGGCCCCGCGCACGGCGGGCAGCGAGAACCTTGCGGCCGCCGGCGGTGGCCAGGCGCGCGCGAAAACCGTGGCGGCGCTTGCGCACCAGTTTGCTGGGTTGATAGGTCCGCTTCACGGGTCGATCTCCGCTGACATAGCAATTCGCCCCAAGGGGCAATCTGCCGTTGAATTGAGAAGGCGTCCGGTGATGCTGGCCGGCCCAAAGCGGCCGTTTGCGGCCCCAAATGAGCCGCCCCCCGAAAAACCGGGCCATCGCGGACAATTGGCGCGGCTTATAAGGGAGATTACCCCGTTTCGTCAACGCTGCCTGATGTCCCGGCCGCCGTTCTTCGAAAGGGCACAATCTGCGGAAATACTCCTGATTCTGCGGGGTTTTCACGGGAGAGGATGGCGATCCGCCCGGCCGCGCATTAGATCGCACATTAGCGATCGGTAATTTGACCGGCTCGGGGGCGGGGCCCCATCCTGAAAGCCGGATTTCGAGGGCGAATAAGTGTCAGTGACGACCGACAACGGGCAGGATCGCGAGCCCCCGCGACCCCCAGGGGGGCCGCGACGGCTCGGCCTGTCCGGCAAGCTCCTGCTGATGACCATTCCGCTGGCCATGATTGCCGGCATGATGATCTACGTGCCTGCGATCGCCAACTTCCGCGTCAACCGCCTCAACGACCGCCTCGCCGCCGCCAACACCGCAGCTCTTGTGCTGGATGCCGCGCCGTCGGGCATGGTGCCGGAGACGCTGCAGCAACAGATACTCACCAGCATCGGTGCGCGCGCGGTCGCCATCAAGATGGGCCAGCAGCGCCGGCTGCTGGCGAGCACCGATCTGCCGAAAAAAATCGACCACGATATCGACACCCGCAACATCACGGTGTGGGCCGCGATCCATGATGCGTTCGAGACGATGCTGGAGACCGACAACCACGCCATCCGCCTCGTGGGGAAGGCGCCGGGCGCCGCGCAGTTCATCGAGGTGGTGATCGACGAGGAGCCGCTGCGCAAGGCGATGTACCGCTTCTCGCGCAACGTGCTGGTCGTGTCGCTGCTGATTGCGGGTATCGTCTCGGCGCTGGTGTACCTGGCGCTGCATTACCTGTTCGTGCGGCCGATGCGGCGTCTGACCGCCAATCTCGTCGGCTTCCACGAAAACCCTGAAAATCCGGCGCGCATCATCGTGCCGAGCCAGCGCGGCGACGAGATCGGCGTCGTCGAGCGCGAACTGTCCGACATGCAGCGCGACCTCGTCTCGATGCTGAACCAAAAGAGCCGGCTCGCCGCGCTTGGCCTCGCCGTCTCGAAGATCAACCACGATTTGCGCAATCTGCTGGCGTCCTCGCAGTTGTTGTCGGACCAGCTCGCCAGCGTGCCCGATCCGCGCGTGCAGCGTTTTGCGCCGAAGTTGATGCGCTCGCTGGAGCGCGCGATCGCGTTCTGCCAGTCGACGCTGTCCTACGGCCGCGCGCAGGAAGCCGAGCCTGACCGGCGCATGGTGCTGGTCGAGCCTGTGGTGGCGGAGGTGCGGGAATCCGCGGGCCTTGCCAGCGAAGCCTCGATCACCTGGGTCGCGGCGATCGAGCGCGGGCTTGCCATCGATGCCGATCCCGACCAGCTGTTCCGCGTGGTGCTCAACCTCGTGCGCAACGCGGCGCAGGCGCTGGAGAGTCACCCGCAGGGCGGCGCCGCCGCGATGCAGATCCGCATCACCGGCCGCCGCGAGGGCGCGGTTGCGATCCTGGAAGTTTCGGACACCGGCCCCGGCGTGCCGGCACAAACGCGCGAGCATCTGTTCGAGGCGTTCCAGACTTCCGGCCGCCCCGGCGGCAGCGGGCTCGGACTTGCCATCGCCGCTGAGTTGGTCCGCGCCCATGGCGGCGACATCCACCTCGTCGAAGGCACCATCGGCGCCACTTTCCGGATCTCGATCCCCGACCGTCCCGTGGAACTGCAGAGCGTGCGCCACGAGCGGGCCAGCGCGTAAGCCTTTCACGCTCCAGCCGTTTTTCCGTCATTCCGGGGCATCGCGCAGCGATGGACCCGGAATCGCGTGGTTATGCCGCGCGCCCCGGAATGAGGATGGAAACCACGCGTCCTTGCGCGCAAAACACGTCGCTTCCGACCTTGCAAACCAGTCCGGAAGCCGGTAGCTAGAGCGCTCTTTCGCGGCCATCCGAACCTTCATCGGATGCAAATCGGGCTGTTAAGCCCCATATCGCCAAAGAAAACGCGCCCGTAGCTCAGCTGGATAGAGCATCAGACTACGAATCTGAGGGTCGGACGTTCGAATCGTTCCGGGCGCGCCATCTTTTCACGACGCCGGTCAGAACTGCCTCGCATCTGGTCGGCCTCGCTTGAGCATGATCCCGAAAAGTGGGAACCGGTTTTCGGAAAAAGATCATGATCAAAACAAAGGACTTCCCGGGAACCAGATGAAGATATCGCAGGCGTTCAGGTTCGAGGCGGCACATCGGTTGCCGGGCGTTCCCGAAACACATCGCTGTCACCGGCTGCACGGTCATTCCTACCGCGTCGAGGTTCAGCTCGAGGGACCGGTCGATGCGCGCACCGGCTTTGTCGTCGACTTCTTCGATCTCGAAAAAGCCTTCGCCGACATCGTCGGCGCACTCGATCACCGCTGCCTCAACGAGGTCGCCGGTCTCGAGAACCCGACCGCCGAGAACATCGCGGTGTGGATCTGGGATCGCCTGAAGTCGGGCATCAAGCCGATCTCCGCCGTGCGCGTCTACGAGACGGCCGACTGCTGGGCGGAATACGACGGGCGGTAAAGTGCGGATAGCTCGCACCGGCCGTGGCTCAGAACGCGTCAGGCCAGCGTCGCGCGCCGTGAAAGACCCGCAAGATCTGGATCGTGTTGCCGACCAGACGATACGGCACGATGTACGGCGTTCTCGGGATTACGAGCTCGCGTGTGCCTGGAACGCGACCCGGTCGACCCATTTCCGGGCTATTGGGAAGCATCGTCTCGACGTTGCGGATAATATGAAGCGCAACAAGTCGCGCTGCCGCCGGATCGTCCTGTGTAATGTAGTCCCGTAATGCGATGAGGTCGGCGATTGCCTCTGGCGACCAGATTGGGGTCATGGCCGCCTGGGCACAGGCTTCTCGTTCGCGCTAGCCCAGGAATCGACCCAATCCCTGACCGAATCATGCGGTATGCCTTCGCCGCGATCGAGAGAAACGATAGCGCGCTTGATGCCGGCGACCTGCCATTCGTTGATGTCTAGATATTCGTTGATTGCCTCGGCGGCGAGAAAGGATCGAGAGCGGCCGGTGCTCTTGGCCAGTCGCTCCAGCCGTTTCTTCACGCCGGTCTCGACACGTACGGTGAAAGTCGTCGACTTCATGACGTTCCCTCGTGTGGGATTGTGTACAATATAATACATCGGGTTCGGATGCGCAATTGAGGCCTGAAGTCGCTTGAGCTGCTGCGCTACGTCCACCAAGGTACGAGACCTCTGACTGCTGGGCAAAATATGACTGGCTCAGCGTCAGCCGAGGCGACAAGGAAATGGGGATCAAGATCGCTTGCCGAACGGTGGATTGCCGCGCGGAATACGACGGGCGCTGACGCGCGAGCGAGCGGGTCAATCCCGGAACATGAGCGCCAGTTTTTCGGCCTGTTGTTTCGGAAGATCTTTCAGCTGGTAGCGCGCGGTATATCCGCCGTAGATCACGTCGGAGGTCCGCGCCATCCAGTCCTCGACGTCGCGGCTTGCGACAGTCATGACCTGTCCGATCTGGTACTTGGTCCCGTTCACCGGCTTGTTGGCCAACAGGCCAATGAAGGCGTCGTCTTTCACGTCGCCAACCTGCAGCCAGATGTGTTCGGTATGGCCGTTCTGCGTGAGCGGGAATTTGACCGTGTATGTCGCCTTCATGCCTGACTTCATCAAGCTGACAAAGCGCGGCAGGGTATCGCGGGCTTTCTTGCGGGCAGCCGCCAGCGCTTCGTTTGCCGTCGTGTAGGCGACGACATTGTCACCGATCACGCGGCGGTCATCGGCCGATTTGGGAGTCTCCTTGTTGACCTCGGCCGCACGCATGCGGGTTTGCTCCGTTCGGGTATTGGCGACTTGCGCGCCGACCACGCAAATCACCGCCAGGGCGGCGCCGCCGATGACGTAAGCACGCATGTTGGCTCTCCCGGTTTGACCGGGCCGACATTGCCACCTGCGCGCTTCCGCGATGTTAATCGCCGGCATGGAATCGGGTCATGGTGTGCGATCCCTGACGACGATTGGTTGCATTTTAGGAAGGTCCTTCGGGCGGGCCGGGCCGGCGAACTTGCGCTTCCGCAAGGCGTGCGACAGTTTTTCCGCCTAAACAGGCTTCAGGAATCCACACGCATGATCCCCGACGCTCTGACCCTTGCGCGCGCCGTTCACGTCCTTGCCCTGGTGCACTGGATCGGCGGGGTCTGTGCCGTCACCACGATCGTGCTGCCGCAGGCGCGGCGGCTTGGCGACGCGGAAGCTGCCATTGAATTCTTTGAATCCTTCGAGCGGCGCTTCGTCCGGCAGGTTCGTGTCTCGATCGCCCTTGCCGGACTTTCCGGTCTCTACATGCTGTATGCGCTCGATGCCTGGGATCGCTTCCGCCACCTGTCGTTCTGGTGGCTGCATCTCATGGTCGCGGTGTGGTGCCTGTTCGCGACGATGGTCTATATGATCGAGCCGCTGTTCGCGCACCGAAAATTCCGGGAACATGCCATGCGCGATGCCGCCGGCGCGTTCGCGCGCGTCACGCGGCTGCACATCATTGCGCTGCTGGTTTCGGCGATCACGATCGGCGCCGGCGTGCTCGGCGCCCATGGCGCGCTGCCATAGCAGCGCAGCCGCCCGCCTCGCCATCCCGGGCTCTGGTTCCATTCTGCTTGTGCTCTTACGCCGCTGCCCGCTCCGCCGTGGCTTCCTTGGCGTGCAGCCTTTTATGGTCCTAATATCGTGCCCCCCTTTTGAACGGTGTTTTCAAACTGCCCTGCGGGTACATTCATGGAAATATCGATACCGGCGGATGAACGAGAACGTCTTGAATCGCTCAAGAGCTACGCCATCCTCGATACGCTTCCCGAAGTCGGCTTTGACGAAATCACCGACCTTGCGGCGCACATTTGCGGCTGTCCTGCCGCTCTAATCAGCTTTGTCGACGAGACGCGGCAATGGATGAAAGCCAAGTATGGCCTGCCGCCGGACATGTCGGAATGCCCGCGAGAAATCTCGATTTGCCAGGTCACGATCTGCAACAATGACCTCCTCTACGTTCCGGAACTGATCAAGGACCAGCGATTCAACGCCAGTCCGCTGGTGACGGGCGAGCTGGGCCTGCGCTTCTATTGCGGCGTTCCGCTCATCACACCGGAAGGTCATGCGCTCGGCACCCTTTGTGTCATCGACTTTCAGCCGCGCGAGTTGACTTTCGAGCAGCGGGAGGCGTTGCGGCGGCTGTCGCGGCAGACGATGGTTCACCTCGAACTGCGCCGGCAACTGTTGGCGCGCAACGAGTCGATGCGCAATTTGCAGCAAGCGCGCGATCGAGCGGTTGCCGAGAAGGCGGAATCGGAACGGTTACTCCTGAACATCCTGCCGCCGTCAATCGCGGATGAGTTGAAGGCAAGCGCTCGCGTCCAGCCGCGCTTCTTCGACAACGCGACCGTCGTCCTGATTGATTTCAAGGGATTCACCCGTCTCGTCGAAACCCTGGAGCCGGCCAGCGTCATCGATCAGCTCGACCAGCACTTCACGCGGTTCGACGACTTCATGGCGAGACACCGGCTGGAGAAATTGAAGACGATCGGCGACGCCTATCTCGCCGTCGGAGGCGTGCCCGAGCCCAACCGCACCCATCCGCTCGATGCATCGCTGTGCGCGCTGCAAATCCTCGATCACCTCGCAAAGCTCAATCGTCAGCGCGAGAAGGTGCGGCTGCCCGCCTGGCAGGCCAGGGTCGGAATCAATACGGGACCTGTGATTGCCGGCGTGGTCGGCAAACACAAGTTCACCTACGACATATGGGGCAATACGGTGAATATCGCGCAGCGGTTAGAGGCGGCCTCGGAGGCGGGCCGCATCTGCATTGCCGAATCAACCTGGCATCACGTCAAATCGCGGTTCGAGGCGGAGTCCCGCGGTGCGGTGGAAGTGAAGCACCAGGGCCTCGTGAACATGTATTATCTCAATCGCCTCAAGCCCGAATTTTCCGCCGATGCGGCCGGACTGACGCCAAACGAGCGCTTCTGGAAACAGGATTGAGCGAGACCTGGGCCGCGCGCGAGTTGCCTTGCTCTTCGCATCTGCCCGGTGCATCGGCTCTGCCGGCTCTCCGGCAGAGCCGATATCTCCTCAGTGATGCGACGACACGGTCTTGACGTAGTGGGCGGCGAGCTCGGCGGTGGCGAACTGGCTGACGTCGCCCATGCTGATCATGCCGACCATGCGCTTGCTCTTGTTGATCACGGGCAGCCGGCGGACCTTCAGCGTCTCCATGTGATGCATGGCTTTCGCCAGGTCGTCGTCCTCGCGGCAGCAGTGAATGCCCTCGGTCATCACGTCCCGCGCCGTCGCGCGCGCCGCATTGAAATCCTTGCTCGCCAATCCCTTGCAGACGATATCGCGGTCCGTCACCATCCCGATCAGCTGATCGTTCTCGCCGATCGGAATGCAGCCGATGTCGTGGGCCTGCATCAGTTTTGCGATTTCGGCGATCGGAGTTTCCGGGCTGACCCAGTCGACTCCCTTGTGCATCACGTCCTTGACTTTCATGGAGGACCTCCGTTGCAGCAGCTGCCCCCGATCCGCTGCATTATAAGGCGGTTCGGCTGCGGCTGCACGCGGATTGCGGTAGCGTGAAGGAACGCGCGGAGGTACGCGGCGGCGGCGTTTATTCGATCACGATCTCGCCGGTCATTCCGTGATCGGCGTGGCTCTTGCCGTCCGTGCCGGCGATGCCGCAGCGCAGGTCGGTGACGCGGCCGGCGGCGACCGGCACGAACCACCATTCGGCGCTGTGTCCGGGGTAGACCTCGACCTCGCGGATCGCGCCCTTGAACTCGGCAAGCGTCGTCGGCTTGCCGTCACGCATCTGCACCACCTGCACCTTGCGCGTATAGATCATCTGACTGAAACCGTGCGAGGTGAAATAATGCGGCGCCTGGCTCTGGTTGCTGAGCACGAGCTTGTAAAGCTTGCCGGTCTCGAAGCGCAGCCTGTTGGGCACGAAGACGTGCTCGCCGCCCTTGCCGAGTTCGATCGTCACGCTGATCGGCTCCTGCCCCGCGAGGTTGCCCGCGGCGCGCGTCTCGATGGCGGGCACCACTGCCAGCAGCGCAATGAGCGCCAGTGCGCCAGCGAAGAAAAATCTCATTGTTCGTTGCCTCCTGGTCATCTGAATCGATCCTCGAAATCTCCAGACGTCGAAGACGACGCCTGGCTTCTGGATTCATCGTGGCTGCGGGAACGGCGGTCCCTCCTGGGGTCATTTCGGCCCGCGTCCCCGGCCGAACGCCCCTCTGATTCCCGGCACGCTAAACCCGTTTTGCAAATGCGAATGAGTTGCAAACAATCGCAAAAGATGCCGATTAGCAAGTTCGGAGCCGACTAAGGGACGATTCGCCGCACAAGACCCGTCCTTCCGGAGGCACATCCGGATCACACCGCGGCTTGGCTGGAGCGGAGCTTTTTGTCTGCGATTACCGGATGTTGCCGCGGCCTCGCCCGACGATCGGGCGACATCGCCTGGCTTCAGCGCAGGGAATGCGGCCGCTTCGACGGGATGGAGCGGGTTTCCTCCAG
>DATEJC010000583.1:0-2086 GCA_035278345.1 Bradyrhizobium sp.
TCCGACATCACATTGCGGACGGAGGCGGGCGACAGGGGAACCGTGATCAGGCGCGAGATGTTGCGCGAGCCCACGGGCTCGCCGGTCGCGAGGTAACTCTCGACGATCTGGCGAAAAATGTCCCGCGAACGCTCGTTGAGCTGGGCAAGCCCGGCATGGGGCGTAATCAGGCCAATTGGATCGTGGTGGGCCACGCGTTAACTCCTCACAATCGCTCCTAATTTGTCCATCCCAGGCGTCCCTGACAAGCGGGGTTTCACGGTCCTAAACAAGGCTTGCCGGTAACCTTTCCCGCACCTACAAGCACTCCTTGTTTGAGCATGACCTTGTCCGGAAAACCGGTACCCACTTTTCCGGTGTCATGTTGTATTTTCGCCCCGATTTCTGGAGGTTTCCCATGCGGCCCAGCCGCCGTGCCCCCGACCAATTGCGCCCCGTCAGCCTGGAGCGCGGCGTCGTCAAATATGCGGAAGGCTCCTGCATGGTGAAGTTCGGCGACACCCATGTGCTGGTCACCGCCACGCTGGAGGAACGCCTGCCGCCATGGCTGAAGGGCCAGGGCCGCGGCTGGGTCACCGCCGAATACGGCATGCTGCCGCGCGCCACCCTGGAACGCACCCGCCGCGAGGCCGCCGCCGGCAAACAGGGCGGCCGCACCGTCGAGATCCAGCGCCTGATCGGCCGCTCGCTGCGCGCGGCGATCGATCTCGAGGCGCTCGGCGAACGCCAGATCACCATCGACTGCGACGTGATCCAGGCCGATGGCGGTACGCGTACGGCCTCCATCACCGGCGCCTGGGTCGCGCTTGCCGACTGCATCGGCTGGATGAAGGCGCGCAACATGCTCAAGGCGAATGTGCTGCGCGACAATGTGGCGGCGATCTCCTGCGGCATCTATCAGGGCACGCCGGTGCTCGACCTCGATTACGCCGAGGATTCCGAAGCCGAGACTGACGCCAACTTCGTCATGACCGGCGACGGCCGCATCATCGAGGTGCAGGGCACCGCCGAGAAGACGCCGTTCTCCGAGACCGAATTCCTCGCGCTGATGGCGCTGGCCAAGAAGGGCGTCGCGCGGCTGGTCGACCTGCAGAAGATCGCCGTGGCCTGAGCAGCGCATGCACCGTCAGATCACCGGCAAGCTCGTCATCGCGACCCACAATCCCGGCAAGCTCGCCGAGATGCGCGAGCTGCTGGCGCCGCATGGCGTGGAGGCCGTATCGGCCGGCGACCTCGGCCTCGACGAGCCCGAGGAGACCGGCACGACGTTTCGCGCCAATGCTGTGATCAAGGCCGTCGCGGCCGCGAAGGCGGCAAATCTTCCGGCCTTTGCCGACGACTCTGGTCTGGTCGTCGATGCACTCGACGGCGCGCCCGGCATCTATTCGGCGCGCTGGGCCGGCGAGAACAAGGACTTTGGCGCCGCCATGGCACGGATCGAGCGCCTGCTGCAGGAGCGTGGCGCCGTCGCCCCCGACAAGCGCACGGCACATTTCGTCTCGGCGCTATGCGTGGCCTGGCCGGACGGCCACCTCGAGGAAGTCGAGGCGAGAGCCGATGGAACGCTGGTCTGGCCGCCGCGCGGCACCGCCGGCTTCGGCTACGATCCGGCCTTCCTTCCCGACGGCCATACGCGTACCTTCGGCGAGATGACCAGCGTCGAAAAACACGGCCTGCCCCCGCTGGGGCTCGGCCTCTCCCATCGTGCCCGCGCTTTCGTCAAGCTCGCGGAGATCTGCCTCAATGGCCGCTGAGCAAAAAGCTTTCGGCGTCTATGTGCACTGGCCCTTCTGCCTGTCGAAATGTCCGTATTGCGACTTCAACAGCCACGTCCGCCACACGCCTGTCGACGAAGAGCGGTTTGTCCGCGCGTTCGCGCGCGAGATCGAGACGACGGCGCAGCGCACGGGGAAACGCGAAGTATCCTCGATCTTCCTCGGCGGCGGCACGCCGTCTCTAATGCAGCCGCAGACCGTCGGCGCTGTTCTCGATGCGATCGGAAAAAACTGGCGCGTGACTGACACTGTCGAGGTGACGCTGGAGGCGAACCCGACAAGCGTCGAAGCGACACGCTTCCGCGGCTATC
>DATEJC010000584.1:0-2456 GCA_035278345.1 Bradyrhizobium sp.
GCGTTGACAAGCTCGTCGGTCGCCGCCGCCAGCATTTCCGGGCCGCGGCCCTGGCGGTCCTGGATACGCATGGCGAAGCCGCCGCCGGTGCCGATGCCGGGCACGGCGGGCGGGGGGATGACGATGATAAAGGCGCTCTCGATTCCCGACAGACGCTTGCGCAGGTCGGCGGTGATCGCGGCAGCGGTAAGCCCCTTTTTCAGCCGCACTTCCGGCTCGTCGAACACCGGGAACAACGCCGCGGCATTGCCGGCTTGCGTTCGCGTCGCGCCGGAGAAGCCGGCAAAGGCGGCGACCCGGACGATGCCCGGCGTATCCAGCGCAATGCGCTCGATCTCGCGCACCACATGGGTCGTGCGATCCAGCGACGCCGCGCCCGGCAATTGCACGGAGACAATGACATAGCCGCGATCCTGCGCCGGGATGAAGCCCTGCGGCGTGATCGCAATCAGCCAGCCGGCGCTGCCGATCAGCGCGACGTAGAGCAGAAGCATCACCACCGAATGCCGGATCACGAAGTTCGCCGCTCCCGCATAGAAGTGGGACAGCCGATCGAATCCGCGATTGAAGAGGCCCGTGAAGGCGTTCCAGCCGCGGGCGATGAAATTCCAGCTTGCGGGCCCCGTCTTCTCCGCATGGAGCTTGAGGATCTGCGAGGCCAGCGCCGGCGACAGTGTCAGCGAGCAGAAGCAGGAGATCGCGGTGGCGACCGCGATGGTGACGGCGAATTGCTGGAAGAACTGCCCGGAAATGCCGCCGAGAAAAGCGGTCGGCACGAACACCGCACAGAGCACCAGCGCGATCGAAACCAGCGCGCCGCCGACCTCCTCCATGGTCTTCAGCGCCGCCTCGCGCCGGCTCATGCCGTGCTCGAGATGCCGCTCGACGTTCTCGACCACCACAATGGCGTCGTCTACCACGATGCCGACGGCGAGCACGAGGCCAAACAGCGTGAGATTGTTGATGGAGAAGCCGAGCGCCGCCATCACGGCGAAGGTACCTACCAGGGACACAGGGATGGCGATGATCGGAATGATCGCCGGCCGCCATCCCTGCAGGAACACCAGCACGACGATGACGACCAGCGCCATCGCCTCGTAGATGGTCTTGATCAGCTCGTGGACGGACTGCGCGATGAATTCGGTGGGGTTGTAGCCGATATTGTAGTCGAGGCCACGCGGGAAACCCGCCTTCAGCCGCGTCATCGTATCCTTGATGCCCTTTGCCGTGGCGAGTGCGTTGGAACCAGGCCGCTGGGTCACCAGCATGCCGACCGCCGACTTTCGCAGCAGAAAGCTGTTGGTGCTATAGGCGAGCGCGCCGAGCTCGATGCGGGCGACGTCGCGCAGCCGCACCACGCGGCCGTCGGAGCCCGCCTTGATCAGGATATCCTCGAACTGCTTCTGGTCCTTCAGCCGGCCGGTGAAGACGAGGTTCGGCTGGAAGGCGCGATCCGCGATCGGCGGCTCTGCGATCTGGCCGCCCGCGATCTGCAGGTTCTGCGATCGTATCGCCGCGATCACTTCGGCCGATGTGAGGCCGAGATTGGCGATCCGCTCCGGATCGAGCCACAGCCGCATCGAATAGTCGCGCGCGCCGAAGATCTGGATGTCGCCGACGCCATCGAGCCGAAGCAGCTGATCGCGGACCTGCAGCAGGGCGTAGTTGGAGATGTAGAGCTGGTCGAGACTGTCGTCGGGCGACAGCATGAACACGACCATCAGGATGTCGGGACTGTTCTTGCGCGTGGTGACGCCGTTGCGCTGCACCTCCTCCGGCAGGCGCGGCTGCGCAATGGCGACGCGGTTCTGCACCAGCACCTGCGCCTTGTCGAGATCAGTGCCGAGCTTGAAAGTGACGGTGATGGTCAGCTGCCCGTTCGAGGTGGCCTGGCTGTAGAGGTAGAGCATGTCCTCGACGCCGTTGATCTCCTGCTCAATGGGAGCGGCGACGGTGTCGGACACGGTCTGCGCGGAGGCGCCGGGATACTGCGTGCTGACCACGACGGTCGGCGGCACAACTTGCGGATATTCGGAGACCGGCAGCGTGGTATAGGCGATCGCGCCCACGATCAGGAGCATGATCGACAGCACCATCGCCAGGATGGGCCGGTTGATGGAAAGATGGCCGAGATTCATGACTTCTTACCGGCGCCTTCCGCCGCCTTGGACGGATCCTTGGAGGGATCCTTGGGCGGATGCGGCGTCACCTTGGCGCCGACGCGGGCGCGCTGGATGCCGTCGACAATGACCTTGTCTTCTGCCTTGAGGCCTTCGCGGATGACACGGAGCCCTTCGTCGAGCGGGCCGAGAGTTACCGTCCGCACCTCGACGACGTTCTCGTTGTTGACCACGAACACGATCTTGCGCGACTGGTCGGTCGCGATCGCCGCATCCGGCAGCAGCAGCGCCTCATAGGGCGCGCTGCCGACCAGGCGGACGCGGCCGAACTGGCCG
>DATEJC010000585.1:0-5000 GCA_035278345.1 Bradyrhizobium sp.
AGCATGTCGGCAATCGCCTTCGACTCCAGGACGCTGCGGGTGATCATCGCCGCCGAGGGCGCGATCAGCGCCACCATCACCAAGGTGCCGGGACTTTGAGCGTGTCTCCTGCTGTAGCCCGCATGAGCGCGGAGGGTGGGCAAAGGCGCTCTTGCGCCGTGCCCACCACCTTGCCGCAATCACAGCCGGTAACGGTGGGCACGCGGAGCCTGTCATCGGGCCGCGCGTAGCGCGGACCCGTTGGGTCGCGGTAGGGACGCTCATTGCTGAGCGCCCCCCGCACAGAACCGTACGTGCGGCTTTCCCGCATACGGCTCCCACCTCGGGTGAGTGACGGCAAAGCGCTGTCGGGGCCATGGATGAAGGATGTCGGGCTTAGGGAGCCAGGCTTCGGCAATCGCCTTCGCGCGCGCCCAAGTGAGGACATCCTTCTGACTGCGGCGGCGCAATGTCCACCGCCATCGTCGAATGACCTCATCCCGGAAGGCCGCGAGCGCGCGCCGGTTGGTTGGCACGGCGTGATAGTTGAAGTAACCGCGAACTACCTGTTGCAACCATTTCCCCTGCGCGAGGATCGACTGATGCATACGCCGTCGTAGTTCCTGCTTAATGGCTTGCAGCTTTGCTTGCATGCGGTCGCCGCGGGTCTTCCGCTTGACCAGGAACTTGCCCCGCCGCGACTTGCCGCAGATAAAGGTGAAGCCTAGAAAGTCGAAGGTCTCCGGCTTGCCGAGCCCGCGGCGCTTGCGGTTGTTCGCCGCGTAGCGCCCGAACTCGATCAGCCGGGTCTTCTCAGGATGCAGTGACAGCGCAAACTCCTCCACCCGTTTGCGCATCTCGTCCAGAAAGCGCCGAGCGTCCGCCTCGTGCTGGAAGCCGACGATGAAGTCGTCGGCATAGCGCACGATGATCATGTCGCCCGTGGCTTCGTGCCGTCGCCAGCTGTCAGCCCACAGATCCAGCACGTAGTGCAGGTAGATGTTGGCGAGCAGCGGCGAGATCACCGCTCCTTGCCCGGTTCCCCTGTCACTGACGTTCACAATCCCGTCTTCCAGGACGCCCGCCTTGAGCCATTTGCGGATCAGACGGATGACGCGCGGATCGCCGACCCGATGCTCGACGAAGCGGATGAGCCAGTCCTGGCTCACCGTGTCGAAGAACGATCGGATATCGGCGTCCAGTATGAAGTTCACCTTCCGCTGTTCAACGGCGACCACAAGCGCGTCCATCGCGTCGTGGGCGCCGCGACCCGGCCGGAACCCGTACGAGAACCCGAGGAAGTCTTCCTCGTAGATCGCGTTCAGCACCGCGACCGCGGCCCGTTGGACGATCTTGTCCTCCAGAGCGGCGATCGCGAGCGGCCGCTGCCGGCCGTCCGGCTTGGCTATGTAGGCCCGCCGTGACGGCAGTGCCCGGTAGGCCCCTCGATGGACTCTCGCATGCAGCTCCTCAAGGTTGCGCTCAAGGTCTGTTTCGTAGTCCCGACACGTCAGCCCATCGATGCCGGGCGCAGCGTTCCGCTTGAGCTCGCCGAACGCCTGCCCGAGCAGGTCAGGACTGATGTGATGGAGGAGCGAGGTGAATCTCTCCTTCTTCCTTTCCCTTGCTGCTTGCCGTATGCGCTCCAGCCCCTGTGACACGGTTGTCCGGCTTTGCATCCGGTCCATGCTGCGCTGGCTCGCATTCCCCTCGGCCTCGGCCCTTCGCTCCACCGGCTCCGCAACGGTTCGCTCCGCTTCGTTCGCCGGCTTCTTTGCTACTACGGCCTCGTCCGACTTCCCGCCTCCGTGCATCATCGGCTACGGCTCCTCGCCTTCCCGATGCGGACCACCAGCCCTGAACGACTGACGGCCAGACGCGGGATCTCCCAGGTTCCAATCCGCTCCTTTTGCGCGTGATGTGCTCTCCGACCCCGGCAGGGTGCGCAGTCCCTCGCATAGCGGTCCTGTGCATGTTGCGTTCGGCAGCAAAGACAACCTCCGCCCCCAGCGATAAGGGTATTTCGGGGCTCAATCACACACCCCACGCAATCACTGTGTACGCTTCGCGGCCGCCGTTGCCGACGGTCTCGCGCAACACTCGTTTTCAGGCGGTTCGCTACACCTTACCTGAGCTGGACTTTCACCAGCCGATCGCACCAGCTTCCTGGCGCACCTTTGCCCACCCTACAGATACTAGCTCGGCGGAGCGAAATCCTAGCCCATACCTTCAAGCGGGCAATTCACCATCCAGGGCGCGCCGAACTGGTCGACGCACATGCCAAAACCTTTCGAGAAGAAGGTTTTGCCGAACGGCATGCTCTCGCTGCCGCCTTCGGCGAGCGCCTTGTAGGTCTTCTCGGCCTCGGCAAGGTTGGGGACCGTCAGCGACAGAGCGACACCCTGCGGCGCTCGAAAATGTCCGGGAGGCGCGTCGGAGGCCATCAGGATCTGGCCGTTGATCGACATCCGCGCATGCATGATCTTCTTCTCGAAGCCGGGCTCGGGCTTCATGTCCGCCGGGCCCTCGTCGGCGCGCATCATGAATTCGATTTTGCCGCCGAGCACCTTCTCGTAATACTTGAACGCGGCTTCGCAGTTGCCGTTGTAGAACAGATACGGATTAAGCATCGCTGGCTCCTTGGCTAAAGTGATGGTGGATGGTGGCTTACTTCTCGGAAGCCGCCTTCAAGTTGGCGAGGCCGGCCTCGAAGTCCTTGCCGATCATGCGGTCCATGTTCATGAACACTTGCATCACCTTCGACATGAAGGGAGCGGGACCATGCATCACCCAGATGACATTGGTCGCACCGCCCTGCGGCAGCATTGTGAATTCGGCGGTGTTGTGCGCCTCGAACGGTTTCAGGAAATCGAGCTTGATCACGACCTTCGACGGCGAATTGGCCTCGAGGATTTCCATGCGGCCGGAGCCGACGTTCTTGTTGCCGTCCCAGGCATAGATCGCGCCGTTGCCGCGCTCGGCGCCCGAATAGGTGCGCTTGAGCGCCGGGTCCCGTCGCTCCCACGGCGACCAGTTCAGCCACTCGCGAAAATCGGCGATCAGCGGAAAGATTTTTTCCGCCGGCGCATTGAGTACGGCCGCGCGCTGGATACGAAACGTATCGGGCTTGCCAGCTGCTGATATCAGCACGATCGCGATGATGATCGCAAGCACGATGGCAATGACGACAAGGGTCTCGAACATGGATGGCTCCGTGAGGATCAAACGAGGTGGGTAACGAGGGTATTGCCGAGATAGGAGGTCCAGAGGATCGCGCCGACGATCGAGGTCGGCGGGATCGTGGTGAGCGCGATGCAGGCCGTGGTGATGGCGCCGAACGCGCGCGCCAGCGCATCCGTCGAACCATAGCCAATCCGGTCCATCGCATCGATGACCGACGGCCACGGCACGAGCTTGCTTGCGCCGTCAACCACGAGGCACAGGATGATCAGACCGCTGACCAGGCGGTGCAGCACATGATCTCGCATCGAGATCGGCTCGTTCAGCACGTTCATCGACATGACTTGGTCCCCACTAAAAGCGTGTTCTGGCCAATAGACGAACGGGGAAGTGGCGGACCGACAGGGGCAGGCAAGATTTTTGAGAAAAGTTTCGTCTAATGATTCGTCATGGCCGGGCTTGACCCGGCCATCCATCCCAAAGCGAGGGCTTCCCTGAAGATTGATGGATGCCCGGGCCCTTCGCCGCGCGGAAGGGGCTTCGGCCCCGCAGGCGGGTCAAGCCCGGGCATGACGAGGTGGAAGTCGCGGAGTTACTTCCCCGCCTTCGCGCCCGGCTTCTGGCTGTCGCGCATCAGGCGGTCGAGATGCATGCGGATGTGAGCGGCTTCCGCCGAGGTGTTGGCGAGCGCAATCGCGCGGTCGAAGGCGACGCGGGCTTCGTCATTGCGGCCGAGCTGCATCAGGAAGGCGCCGCGCACGCCGAAGAAGTGAAAGTAATTCGCAAGCCGCGGCGCGAGCGGCTCGATCATTTCGAGCGCGGCTTCGGCCCCGCGCACCTTGGAGACCGCGACCGCGCGGTTCAGCGTCACGACGGGCGAGGGCTGCATCAGTTCGAGCGCGCCATAAAGCAGATCGATCTGTTTCCAGTCCGTCTCCTCGGGCGTTGCGGCACGGGCATGAAGCGCGGCGACCGCGGCCTGGATCTGATATGGCCCGCTTCTGCGGTGGCGCATCGCCTTGTCGATCAGCGCCAGCCCCTCTGCGATCATCTTCTGATTCCACAGCGTGCGGTCCTGATCGTCGAGCAGGATCAGTCCACCATCGGCATCGAAGCGCGCCTCGCTGCGGGCATGCTGCAGCAATAGCAGCGCCGTCAGCCCCATGATCTCCGGCTCGCTCTGGAACAGCCTGAGCAGCAGCCGCGCCAGGCGGATCGCTTCCTCGCACAGTGGCTTTCTGATCTCGGCGGTGTCGCCGCTCGCCGAATAGCCCTCGTTGAAGATCAGGTAGATCATGGCGGCGACGGCGACAAGCCGCTCGGAGCGATCGACTGCACCCGGCGCCTCGAACGGCACATCGGCTTCGGCGACGCGCGCTTTCGCTCGCGTGATGCGCTGCTCCATTGCCGCCTCGCTGACGAGAAAGGCGCGCGCGATCTGCTTCACGGTCAGACCTGAGACGATACGCAGCGCCAGCGCAATCTGCTGCGTCGCCGGCAGGTCCGGATGGCAGCAGATGAAAAGCAGCCGCAGGATGTCGTCGCGATAGTGCGAACCGTCGAGCCGCTCGGCGATCTCTTCCTCGGCATCGTCGAGGTCGGAGATCGACTGATCGTCCTCCGGCAGCGGCTGCTGCTTGCGATTGCGCCGGACTTCGTCGATCGCGACATTGCGACCGACCATGATCAGCCAGGCCGCCGCATCGCGCGGCGGTCCGTTTTGCGGCCAGGTTTTCAGCGCACGCAGGCACGCGTTCTGGAACGCTTCCTCCGCCGTGTCGAGATCGCGGAAATAGCGGAGCAGCGCGCCGACCGCCTGCGGACGCGCCGAGGTGAGCGCG
>DATEJC010000586.1:0-4087 GCA_035278345.1 Bradyrhizobium sp.
AGACAGCGCGCGGAGCAAGCTGGGGAAGAGCGGAATGCGCTCGCCGTGGCCCTGGATATCGAGAAGGAGACCCGGGTTCGAGCGGAGGAGCCGCTAGCCCGCATTTCTCAGTGCGCCCTAACGGCGCGGTTCACCAGTGGAGGAAGGATCCACCCAGGAAGTTGTCGGTAGGACCTGGTAGCTGACGAGCGGTTTAGCCGGGCAACCGGCTGGAGCGGAGCCTCGTGACAAAGGCCGCCTTGGGCGGTTGAGCAATCCAGCAGGCCGTAACGCGAGTGAAGCCTGAGCAGGCCTCGAAAGTGAAGTCATGGACGCCGACCCGCCTGAGATTCGGGGAAGGCCCGCGTGGGACAGGGAAGCAACCGACAGATGCACCCGTTCCGGTCCATCGGGGTAGTGGGCGCGGCACGCTGAAAAGGTGAGCCGGGTAATTGGGGGAGGCCCGTGTCGGGCGAGGGTTGCGGCCTCAACGGCGCTGTCAGGCGCCGGTCTGCGCGGGTGTCGGACAGGGTCGTACGACCGATGAAGTCGGGTAACGCCGGCGGAGGGAAGGACCCTGACTTCTGGTGCGCTTTTGACGGAGAGGAGGATCGGTGATTGGCGATGAGCCTGCAAACACCGGATAAGATCCGGAACCTTCAGAGGAAGCTGTATCTCAAGGCGAAGGCGGAGCCGGACTTCCGCTTCTACCTGCTCTACGACAAGATCTATCGCGAGGACATCCTGCAACACGCGTATGAGCTGATGCGCACCAATAATGGCGCGCCAGGGGTGGATGGGGTGACCTTTGAGATGATCGAAGCGGCAGGGCTCGAGGAGTGGCTGACCAGCATCAGGAAGGACCTGATTGAAAAGACCTATCGGCCAGCTCCGGTGCGAAGGGTGATGATACCCAAGCCCGGGGGCGACGGTGAGCGTCCGCTCGGTATCCCGACTATAAGGGACCGAACGGTGCAGGCCGCGGCCAAGCTGGTACTTGAGCCGATCTTCGAGGCGGATCTTGATCCCAGCGCCTATGGCTACCGCCCGAAGCGGGGCGGACTGGACGCGATCAAGGAGGTCCACATGCTTATCTGCCGCGGCTACACCGATGTGGTAGATGCCGATCTGTCTAAGTATTTCGATACGATTCCGCATCGCGAACTGCTTCAATCAGTCGCGCGACGCATCGTCGATCGCAATGTTCTGCGCCTCATCAAGATGTGGCTCAAGACACCGGTCGAGGAGATGGACGACGACGGCAAGCGACGCATGAGCGGTGGGCGACATAGCACCTGCGGCACGCCGCAAGGCGGTGTTATCAGCCCGACGCTGGCCAACGTCTACATGAATCGTTTCCTGAAACACTGGCGACGAAGCGAACGGAGTGCGGTCTACAAAGCCCATGTTGTCTCCTACGCCGATGACTTCGTCATCCTCAGCCGCGGTCACGCGAAGGAGGCCAAGACGTGGACTGGCGGGGTGATGACCAGGCTCGGGCTGACACTGAACGAGGCGAAGACCTCGATCCGCAACGCTCGGCAGGAAAGCTTCGACTTCCTTGGTCACCGATTCGGGCCACACCGATATCGGAAGGATGGTCATTGGTATCTGGGAGCAAGTCCGTCGAAGAAGAGCATACAACGGCTCAAGGAGAAGGTCGGCGAGATCCTGGTTCCAGGGAACCAGGCGCCGTGGACGGAGGTGCGCGACCGACTGAACAGCTTGCTGCGAGGATGGAGCGCATACTTCAGCTATGGTACACGCCTGATCGCATATCGGGCAGTCGACAACTACGTCTACCACAGTGTCCGACGTTTCCTGACTCGTCGCCACAAGGTGCAATCACAGGGCACCAAACGCTTCAGTGATGAGGCTGTTTTCGGTGAATATGGCGTGCTTCGGCTGCGTCACGTTCACCTGGGGCCACCGCCGAAAGCTGCGAGGTGAAGCCGGTCGGAAAGCCGGATGCGGGAAATCCGCACGTCCGGTTTGATGAGCGGGGACGGGAAACGGGGCGTAGCCACCGCGCCCGTCCTCGACTCTACCACTGAATGGGTGCATCGGGGCTCCGAATCAGCGAAAGTTCTTCTGCAACAAAGGGTTAACGCCGAGCGGAGGAACTCCCCGATGCCCACACAGTGTAACCCAGCGCGGTTCGATTTTGCACCTGTCGAAGGCCGCGCGGTGGTGGCCGCGTTCGATGGTGGCACGATCACGTCCGATGCCGGGGCGCTGCTTCTGAGCCAGGCCGATCGTGCGATCCGGCTGAGCGAGCGTTTCGCCGGTTGCTTTACCGACCAGCGGATGCCCGATCTGGTCGAGCACAGCGTCACGACCATGGTGATACAACGGGTGATGGGGATCGCCCTCGGCTATGAGGACCTGATCGACCATGACCAGCTGCGGTGCGATCCGGTATTGGCGACGCTGGTCGGCAAGCTCGAGGCACGGCGGAGCGGCTGCGCGCCGCTAGCGGGGAAGAGTACGCTGAACCGGCTGGAGCGGAGCGGGGCGGAGCCGACGCGCTATCATCGCATCGGCCATGACGGCGACGCCATCGAGCGGCTGTTCGTCGAGGTGTTTTTGGAATCGCAGCGCAAGCCACCGAAGCAGATCATTCTTGATCTCGACGCCACCGACGATCCGCTGCACGGGCACCAGGAAGGCCGGTTCTTTCACGGCTATTACGATTGCTACTGCTATCTGCCGCTCTACATCTTTTGCGAGCGGCATTTACTCGCCGCCAAGCTGCGGCCTGCGAACATCGACGCCTCTGCCGGGGCGATCGAGGAGGTGGCACGCATCGTCGTGCAAATCCGCCGTCGTTTGCCGCGCACGCGCATTCTGCTGCGCGCCGATTCCGGGTTTGCGCGGGAGGCGCTGATGGCGTGGTGCGAGGCCAATCGCGTGGATTATGTGTTCGGCCTGGCGCGCAACGAGCGGTTGGTCGAGGCGATCGCCCCTGATCTCGCCAAAGCGGCGGCGATGAGCACCACGACCGGCAAACCCGCGCGGCGGTTCCGCGACTTCTCCTGGCGCACACGGGAAAGCTGGAGCCGCAGCCGCCGCGTGATCGCCAAGGCGGAATGGCTTCCCGGGACGACGGCACAGAGCGGTGCCGCCAATCCGCGCTTGGTCGTGACCTCGCTGAAGCGCGCCGAGACCGCGGCGCGGCATCTCTATGAGGCGATCTACTGCGCCCGCGGCGAGATGGAGAACCGCATCAAGGAATGCCAGCTCGACCTGTTCGCCGATCGCACCTCCGCCGCGACGATGCGTACCAACCAGCTGCGGCTCTGGTTCGCATCGATGGCGTATGTGCTGCTCTGCGCGCTGCGCCGCATCGGTCTTGCCCGGACGCAATTCGCCGCCGCAACCTGCGGCACCATCCGCCTCAAGTTGCTCAAGATCGGCGTGTGGGTGCGCATCAGCGTGCGGCGGGTGAAGATCGCGATGGCATCCGCGTGTCCCTATCAGCACGAGTTCGGGCTCGCCCACGCCTTGTTGGGCAAGGCTGCCCGCTGAGACGAACCAGCAAGCCGGGCGACATATTCACAAATCAGCTCGCAAACGAGCGATGGCAGGGCTCGACCCGAATCAGCTTCCCATGCGAGGCTCCCAAGCCCGCGAAACTCACAAAAAGCCGAAGCATCGAGTCGTCGCGCCACCCGCACCGGCCATCTGCGCATGCAGCCGACAACGTGTGAGAAATGCGGGCTAAGTGCGAGGTCACCACCGCTCGATCACGGCCGCAGCATCCCTATAGTCTGTTCCGGCATTAACGCCTCCCAATCATCCTAACCTCCATCCAGAGGCCGGCTCTCTCCCAGCCGCATTCACTTCAGGGGCGCTGGCCAACATGCGGCTGCTGCTGCGCACCTGGTACAGTCATAGCCTTGGCTGGTGGCGGCATGGCGGCTTCGGGTGCCGCGGTGCCCGTCAGACGAGCGTCGATGCTCTGGGCCATCTCAAGATGCTGCATCACAATGGGCAGCACCTGGGATGCGAAGCTTTTCAGTTGCTCATCCTGTCCAGAACCGATCTCGTATTCCAGGAGCTGCGCCGTCTGCTGATGGTCGATGATCTGGCCCCGGATGTACATAAG
>DATEJC010000587.1:0-6651 GCA_035278345.1 Bradyrhizobium sp.
TAGAGCTGATCGGGGACGGATTTCAGCGCCGCCAGATACATGATCATGAAGAACGGAGCGCCGACCCAGATGTTGACGAGAATGACCGAGAAACGTGCCCAATAGGCATCGCCGGTCCACGGGATCGGTCCCGCGCCGAACAGGCCAAGCGTGTAGTTGAACGCGCTGTAGGAGGGATCAAACAGCCACAGCCATGCCAGGGTGCTCATGGCAGGCGGAATCACCCAGGGCACCAACAGCATGCCGCGCCATTTGCGCTGGCCCTTGGCCGGAATGTTGTGGACGAAATGCGCAACGATGAAACCGATCAGCGCCTTGAATACGACGGCCGTGATCGCGAAGATGCAGGATTGCTTGACGACAAGCCAGAACGTCTCGCGCTTGAACAGGAACTCGAAATTGCCGAAGCCGATGAAGCGCGCCATCGACTTGTTCAGCGTCGCCAGATGCACCGCATAGAAGGCCGGATAGATGACGAGGGTCGCGATCAACAGAATCAGCGGCAGCGCCATAAGAAAAGCGACGGTCGATTTGCGACTGAGCACGTTGTACAGGCTCGATCGCTTGTTCGCCGTCCGCTTGGCGGCCGTGCTGCTCGGCTGCAAGGCGACGTCAGCCATGGTGCGTTTTCCCCGTAAATGTTCGTCCTGGAACAGGCAGGCTTGCAAGCCTGCCTGACATGATGCAAGGGCGGCCCGACATATGACGGGCCGCCCCGAACTTCGGCCGCGTCAGCTCCGCATGAAGCCTTCGCACTCGCCTTCGGCCCAGGCGAGCGTCTTTTCCATCGCTTCGCCTTGCGCGTAGCGCAGGCACATCTTGGTCATCGTCGCCTGCGTATAGATCTGCTGTGCGACCTTGGGCGGCGCGGGCGCCGCGGCGATCGACAGCGTCTGGTGGTTGTGCGGATTCGGGTAGTGGTAGAGCGTGCCCTTCGGCGGCGACTCCTCCTGCCAGACCTTCAGCGTGGTGAGCTTCTCGTAGCAGGGCAGGTCGTAACCGCCGCTCGCCACGCACATCTTCTCGATCGCTTCCGGTGTCGAAAGCGCCCTGAGCACGCCCTTGGCGGCTTCCTTGTTCTTGGAGAACGACCAGGTGCCCCAGAAGTAGCCAAGGTAAGGCGCGTAGCGGCCCTTCGGTCCCGACGGGAAGCCATGGGTCCAGCACTGCTCGGCGACTTGGGGCGCGTCGCGCTTGGCCACCGCCCAGGCGCTCGGTGGGTTCATGATCAGGGCGCCCTTGCCGGAAACCAGCCACTTGTTGTTCGAGGAGTCGTCCCAGGCAGCGACGTCCGGCGGCAGGAACGAGATCAGCTTCTTGTAGAACTCCAGCGATTGGCGCACCGCGTCGGTCTTCACCGTGAGGTTGCCCTTCTCGTCGACGAGGGCTGCACCGTGGGCCTGGAAGAACGCACCGGCGGAGTCGACATTGTCGCTGGTCTCGCCGAGCCCGATGCCGAAGGGCACGCCGGCCTTATGGCAGGCTTCAGCGGCCTTCAGGAAAGTCTCGAGATTCCAGCTGTCCGCCTTCGGGGGCTGACCGGCAGGATAGAGCGCCTGCACGTCGATGCCGGCATGCTTCTTCATCAGGTCAATGCGCGAGCAGGGACCCTTGATCTGGCTGCCCACGCTCGCGGGAACCGCGAGCCACTTGCCCTTGGACTGCCCGAGATATTTCACCGTGCCGTTGGGCTCACCGTTCTGCTTGATGAGGTCCACCATGACGTCGTTCATGGGTTCCAGCAGCTCAGCCTGCGCATGCGGCCACCAGGTCGGCATGGCGAGAATGTCGTGACCGGACTTGGCCTGGGCTTCGGCGGCGATGGTGAGCAGATTCTTGTTCCCCTGGCTCGGGATGTAGTCGATCTGGACCTCGACCTTCTCCTTTTCCGCCCAGGCATTGACGATGTCGGTCGAGGCCTTGTTGGCGCCGGGAACCCAGTGGTCCCAGAAACCGATGGAGAGTTTGCCGGCGGCATGGGCGCCGCGGACATAGGGTGCGGTGATCATCGCAGCTGATGTCATCGCAGTAGCAGCAACAAATTGTCGGCGAGAGAGCTTCTTCCGGGACATGGCGTTTCCTCTTTGCTGGCCTGAATTTTTGCTTTTTGTTGTCCCCTGCCGTCCATTGCTGGCGCGATGTGGCGGCGGAGATTTTGTAGTTAGATCAGAGCAGAATTGTTGGCGTGTATCAAGAAAGCAGCTTCGCCGTCTTCATTGAACTAACGTTGTGTACAAATCCGCGGCACTCCGTCACAGCGACCGACGATCGACGCGATCGTCAATAATCTCCGCCGGCCATATTGCACTGCACACGAGCAGCGATGATCGACAATCACAGTCCACGATCGGTGATCACGGGCGGCGAATGGACCTGCGATCGCGATTGCGCCGCAGGTAACTTGTTCGCGCGGCAAGTGTTTCCCGATCCGGAACTATGCGCGCCAGCGGTGGACGGATTTGGGGCTGAGACGATATTCTCCGCTGACGTCAGATTCCCGCCGAAGGTCCTGCATCCACCAGATCGCTGGTTCGACAAGGAGGCCCAAGAATGACCCGTCCTGAACCGATCGCGCGCGCGCAACTGCGATGGCGCCTTGTCGTTGTCACCGCCGCCTTGCTGGCGGTGGGCGCATTGGTCGCGGGCGCGCAGGTGACGCAGGCGCAGGGCCTGGTGGAGGGCGCGCAGAAGGGCGCGCGCGAGGGCAACAAGGCCGCAGGCCCGATCGGCGGCGTGCTCGGTGGCGCGATCGGCGGCGTGGTTGGTGCGGTGGGTGGGGTGGTGGGCGCCGTCACCGGCGGCGGCAATCAGAAGGGCGCGCCCGCGCAGCCCGCGGCCAAGCAGGATGCGGCCAAGCAGGATGCGGCCAAGCAGGACGGCGCAAAGGGCGCCGCCAAATCCGACGCGTCCAGGTCGAAGACGGCCAAGGCTGCCGCCAAGGGCGCCAAGGAGCCGCAGGTGCTGACCCAGAGCGGCGCGCCGCAGCTCACCGCCGAGCAGATCGTCTCCAACAGCGACGCCAATATCGAGCGGATCAAGAGGGAGCTGAACCTGACGCCGGAGCAGGAGAAGCACTGGAGCGCGTTCAACAGCGCCATGCACTATCTCGGCAACAACGGCGCCGAGCGGCTCAACCTGCGCATCGCGCGCGCCAAGCGCGATCCGCCCGACGACATCATCGAACAGATGCGCAACGAGGCGCAGTTCCTCAACGACCGCGCCGTCGACCAGCGCAACGTGGCCGACGCCGCCGAGCCGCTTTATGCGAGCCTCGACGACAAGCAGAAGCAGTACTTCATCAACGAGATGGTGAAGCTGAGCCACGAGCGCGGGTTGGACTGATCGCGACCTCCGCGCCGATAGCCTGAAGGACAGGCTGCGCCGCCGCCGCGAATAGCCGGGCACCAATGCCCTGGGGTAGGTTGAGAGGCGCGGCACCCGGCTATCCTGCCGCAGCGGCGCGGCTCGCTCAATCTGCCTCCAATCATGATCAAACGCTGACCGAGTGATGGCTTACTCGGGGCCTTCTGGGAAAGTTGCTTTTCGCGCGCCAGGTGTTGCCCGCGCGCATCGCTTTCGTGCGTTCGGCCGGCGCAGGGCCAGCCAAACTGATGTCCAAGGCAAGGCGAGACGAAGACATTTTGCGCGGATGGCTGCTGCGCCTTCAGGACTTCGGAAAATTCAGCTCCACGCCAACGCCGTCGGGATCGTAGAGGAAGAACTGCGTGTCGCCGGTGCGCGGCACGATGCTCTCCCGGAATTTGACGTTCTTCGTCTGCAGGCGCTTGCGCATCCCCTCGACATCGCTTGCAGCAAAGGCGATGTGGTCGAGCCGCCCGGTATCCTCATATTTCTTCTCGGTGCCCCGTACGATAATCCCTTCGCGCGGCTTGCGCGTGCCCATCAGATGCACGGTGGCCTGGCCGCCGGAATAGAGCCAGTAACCGGGGAAATCGAGCGGCGGGCGATCTCCGATCTCGAGGCCGAGCACGTCGACATAGAAGTTCTTCGTCCGCTCGAGATCCTGCGGCTCGATGGTGTAATGCTGCAATCCGCCGAGTGCCATGTGCTGTTCTCCTTCAGGGTACGAAAAGCTACGCCTCGCTGGCGTCGCACAACAAGTCGTGGCGTCCGCAAGGCACCTGCGCGAAATCCGGCTTCGGCGCGCTGCGAAAAATCTGGTAGGCCCGCAGCTATCTCAAATAGTACCGATATCATCCTTCGCGCTCGAATAGGTCGCAATACGCCCCCAGCGCTCAATTTCGCCGCTCCGGCGCTTTGAAGCTTGAGTGGTTTTTTAATCTTTGCCGCTATGGTCGCCCGATCGGACCAACGCAGGTCGGGACGAATGGAAGAGCGACGCAGGTTCCCGCGCACCGAGATCAACGAGCCCGCCTTTGTCTCGTCGGGGGGATCGGTGATGCGTTGCACCTTGCTCAACATCTCGGCCGAGGGCTGCGCCATCGAGGTCAGCGAGCCGGCCTTCGTGCCGCAGCGCTTTCGCCTGGTGATGGCGAGCGACTCCTCCATCGTACGCGACTGCCAGATCGCCTGGATCCAGCAGAACCGGATCGGACTGACCTTCGTTGCGGCGCCGCAGGCGAGGGTCCCGGCGATCGCCGAGCCGACGAGCGCGTGATCCGGCGAAACCCCGCGCCAGTGAGCGCAACAACGTGCTAGATTGACCACGCCCGTCGAGGGAGCGCGATGACCCCGGAACCGACCACGCTGTGCCTGGGCTGCTGGCAGAACATGAACCTGCCGATCGTCCTGCGTGGACCGCTCTGCGTTCCCTACCGTGCGGTCGGGCTGAAGCCGAGCCGCATGAATCCCAATTGCTGCACGCTCTGCGAGATGGCGTTCTCGCGCGTCATGAAGGCGCGCGCGGTGACGATCGACGCCACCGTGATGTTCGCGGACCTGCGCGGCTACACCACGCTGACCCAGAACGTGAGCCAGGCGGCGATGACATCGCTGCTGGATGCCTTCTACGACAACTGCGCTGCCGCGATCTGGCGCTATGACGGACTGCTCAACAAGACAATCGGCGACGCGGTGCTCGCGATCTTCAATTTCCCGGTCAAGCAGGCCGACCACCCCGCGCAGGCGCTGCTCGCCGCGCGTGCGATCCAGCAGTGTTTCGAGGAACATCGCGAGGCCCTGCTGGAGGCGATCGGCACGCGCGATGTGGAGCTTGGCATCGGTATCGGGATCGACTCCGGCGACACCAATTTCGGTGAGTTCGGTCAATCCCATCGCGACCTCACCGCAATCGGCACCGTGGTCAACCGCGCGGCGCGGGCGCAAGCGGCCGCCAAATCCGGCGAGATCCTCGTCACGTCGGCCGTGCGCGAGCGAAGCCGCGGCCTGGTGAGCGGCGCGGGGCGCGACTTTTCGCTCAAGGGGTTCGAGCAGCCGGTGACGCTGTTCGCGGGCTAAGCAAAAGCCGACCCTCAACGCTTCAGCATCGGCTTGAGGATCGCATCGAGTTCCTCGAACGACATCGCGCCTTTCAGGCGCTGGCCGTTGACGAAGAAGGTGGGCGTCGAGTCCACCTTCAGCGTGTCGAATGCGAATTGCGCGTCCACCTTCAGTTTGTCGAGCAGAGACTGATCGGTTTCGCAGGCCGCCACTTCCTGCTCGCTCATGCCGTTGAGCTTACCGATCATGGTCAGCGTGTCCTTGGTGCGGGCGAGCAGCGGGTCGAGTTGCTGATACATGGTCCTGATCACCGCCAGGTATTTTTCGGCGTCGCCTTTGGCGATGCAGCGCGCCAGCATCGAGGCGCCGGCGGCCTTGATGTCGAGCGGAAACTCGCGGAAGACGAAACGTACCTTGCCGGTATCGATGTAGCGCGTGCGCAGCATCGGAAACACGTTCTCGCCCCAGGCCGCGCAATGTGGACAGCTCATCGAGGCATATTCGGTGATCGTCACCGTTGCCTTCGACGAGCCGATCGCGATGTCCGGCAACGACATCGGCTTGGCGACTTGCGCGGCAAGGGCGCTCTGCGCCCGGGCGGGGGAGGCGAGGCCGATTCCGGCGGACGCAAGGACAAAACAAAGGAGCGCAAGGGCGCGGCGGCTAACGGACAACGAGGTGCTCCGGATTTGGCAATGGCAGAGGATTTTAGGCGGGTGGAACGATAAAGACTATGGCCTCGAAGGAGGGCATCGGGACGCGGCTGCATCGCAAACACACGCTCTCGTTCCCGCGGCACGATCTGCCCGGATTTTTGCAATCTCGTTGCTCCCTCTTCGATCAGAGGGCGCAGGGAAAGCCGGGCGCCGACTGCGCCCGCAGCACCGTGTGCAATGGGTAGTAAGAGAACGCACACGGATTGGACAGGTACAGCCGAGACATCCCGGCTTTCCCCGCGCAATGGCTTTACGACTTACTTCGTGCTCTCCCCGGTGAGCGGCCTTTATTGTCACCGTTGCCGAGCCCACACAGGCGGGCCGGATAGACGCCAGGGTCGCGGCGCCAGGACCACACGACTTCGCCGTACGCCGCGGCGTTTTCGTCCGGCGAGTGAACCCGCCTGACGCCGCAGCGTCCATCGCAACCCGCACCACGCTTGCGTGACGATCGCGCGAACGCCCCTCATGGCGGCGCGGGCTGCGGCGTGATATAATTCTGCTTTACGTAATC
>DATEJC010000588.1:0-3281 GCA_035278345.1 Bradyrhizobium sp.
TCACCCGGCGCAGCCGATCCACGCGCGGGAAGCGTCGTCATTGAGCACAGCGACCGCCGCCGCGCGCCGCGTCAGCACGGCGCGCTGGTTGATGTAGGCCTTGTCGTTGATCTCGCCGGCGTCGACCGAAGGCGGCTCCACAAGCAGCAAGGCGCGCGTCGCGTGACCCGACGAGTTGGGAGATCGCGCCTTCAGCCTGGCAAGCCCCTGCCCAATCGCCAGACGTATCTTTTCGTGGCCGATCACTTCCTCCGCGTTGGCGGAGTCCGTGAGCCCCGCATGGGCGCGGCAGGCCGGAATGTTCGGGAAAATGAGAAAGCGCACCTCATCGCGACCATGGCCTGTCAGGACGATGTCCTGAACCAGGGGCGCGAGCGCGGCAATGCTGGCGACGCGCAGGGCGTCGACGCTGACCCAGGTGCCGGAACTGAGTTTGAAATCCTCCGCAACGCGGCCGTCGAAGAACAGCCCGCGTTCGGGACGCGCCGGATCCGCAAGTTTCATCGCATCGCCGATCAGATAAAATCCCTCCTGATCGAACGCCTGCGCGGTCAGCTCCGGCGCCTTCCAGTAGCCGGGCATGACGTTGGGCCCGCGCACGCGCACCTCGAGCTTGTCGCCTGACGGCACCAGCTTCAGCTCGGTGCCCGGGATCGGCACGCCGATATTGCCGGAGCGCTCGGCCTGGAAGTGACAGTCGGTGGCAAGCGGCGACGTTTCGGTCGAGCCCCAGGCCGACACCATCGGAAGTTTTCGGCCGACGGTCTGCAGAGACAATTCTTCCAGGGCCTCCCACAAATTCTGCGGCAGCGGTGCAGCTGCATAGAAAACAAATCTCACATTGCCAAAGAACCGTTTGCACAGTTCTTCATCGCTGCGCAATGCTGCGATCAGCATGTCGTATCCGCGCGGCACGTTGAAGTAGACGGTCGGAACGACGCTTCGCAAATTTGCGAGCGACGTATTGAAAAGGCCGGGCGCCGGTTTGCCGCCGTCGATATAGAGCGTTCCGCCGTTGCGAAGCACCATGTTGAAATTGTGATTGGCCCCGAAAGTGTGGCTCCAGGGCAGCCAGTCTAGGATGACGAGCTCCTCTCCCCCTTCGAGGAACGGCCACACCTGTGCCTTGGCCTGCTGGTTCGCGGTGAGCATGCCATGCGTGTTGATCACCGCCTTCGGCGTGCCGGTCGAACCTGAGGTGAACAGGAATTTTGCGATAGTGTCCGGCGTGACCACCGCAAAGGCTTCTGCGACGTCCGGTGTCTCCGGCGTAGAGGCGAGCGTGCGGAACGGGATCGCGTCGCCATCCTCCGCGCTGCCGCTGATGACCTTCGCCTGATGCTGCGGCTTTATCGCGGCGAGCGCGGCAGCAAAGCGCTTCGTGTCGGAGACATAGATCGCTCCGGGCTCGAGCAGCCGGATCATGGCCTTGAGCTTCTCGAAATCCTTGGACATCAGCGAATAGGCCACCGAGATCGCTGCGACGGGCACCCCGGCATGCATGGCCCCCAGGGCCAGCAGCGCATGGTCGACACTATTGTCGGAAAGCACCACGAGTGGATGCTCCGCGCTCAGCCCTTGCGCCAGCATCCAGGCGGCGATGGAGCGAACCTGCTTGCGCGCTTCCTCATAACTCACCGTCGTCCACGGCGCGTCACCGGTGCGCTCGGCGAGGTAGGTGCGATCCGGCGCAACGCGGGCCCAATGCTCCAGCCAGTCGCCGATGCAGCGCGCAGCCGGCCGCAACGGCGTTGTCGACCTCACGATCGTAGTGCCGTCGGCTCGGCGCTCGGCGACGATGGCTGGTGTTGCGAAGAGATTGACGGGATCATCACCGCGGACAACGGGCATCGTCATGGCTTCCCCTCCTCAGCCCAGGCGGGCCTCGCAGCCTCGTGGCGGGCTGCCTGGCGATATTGTTCGTCAGAACAATTGTTGTCGTCAACAACAATCTTCCCCTGGGCAACCCGCCGCGCTACAAAGCGAGCAACGCAGGAGGAAATAATTGTCAAGCCAAGCCGTCCGCCCGGGAACGGGAATTCCCGCCCGCAAAAGCCGATCTGCGAAGGGCCGCTCGCAGCGCATTGAAGCGAGTGACGAGATTGGTCTCGACGCGCTGGTCGGCCATGCCGGCTATGCCGTGCGGCGATTCCAGCTCTGGATCTTTCAGGATTTCATCAAGACGCTGGCGGCGGTCGACATCAAGCCGACGCAGTATTCCGTCATGACCGTGATCGGCGCCAATCCGGGGCTCACGCAGGTCGCGGTTGCAAAGCGGCTCGGCATCGAGCGTGCGCGGCTGGTTCACCTGCTTGACAGCCTCGAGCAGCGCAGGCTGGTCAAGCGCGTGCCGTCGGCCACCGACCGGCGCTCCCATGCGCTGCACCTCACCGCCCAGGGCCAGGAGCAGCTGCGCAAGTTCAAGCGGATGGCAGCGGAACATGACCGGCATGTCGCCGAGAAGATCGGCAAGGAGAACCGCGAGCGGCTGCTGCAAATTCTTTCCTGCTTCACCTGAAGGCGGCGGTCGGCGCGTTACGCCGGCAGGATGTCCGCGAGCACGTCCCGGCCTTTCCGGACGGCCTGTCCCAGGCGCTCCTTGAGCGACAGAGTCGGGCGCAGCGCGGATGATTCCAGAACATGCGACAGGTTTCCGCAGCTGGCGCGGCTGCGTTCAACTTCTGCATCGAGCACCGCTGCGACCGAGGCCATGCTATCGCGAAGACGGCTGCCCCAGTCGGAGTTGCCGAGCTCAATGTGCGATTTCAGCGCCTCCTCGATCGCATAGATCTCGCGCAGGATCCCCTTGGCGATCACGATACGATTATTCCTGAGGGCCACGCGCAGCAGCAGTTGCTTCTCGTCGATCTGGTCGAGCGTCATCGAGACCGCGATGGCATAGGGCGTGGCTGAGATTGCGGCGGGCGCCTTGCTCTCGACGGTCTTGGTGGCGAGATAGAGCAATTGCCACGGCGTATCGAGCCGCCGCGCAATCATCGTCAGTGCGAACGGCACGGCATCGCCATGCTTGGCCCTGAGCGAGTTCAGCTGCTGCAGCACCTTGGCAAAAGCCTGCCCGTCGAACTTCTTGATCTTGGCGGGCAGCGCAGCGCCAAATTCCGCAAGGGCGGCGCTCTCCTGCAACACGGTGAACATCTTCGCGAGATCGTCAAAGGCCGCCGGCGAACTCGTGTACTTCTTCAGACCAGCTTGCAGGATCGCAACGCCCTCGGTCGAGCGGATCGTTCCCGCCAGATAGCCCACCACTTTCTTCCTGAAGG
>DATEJC010000589.1:0-11907 GCA_035278345.1 Bradyrhizobium sp.
ACATTGATCGGGCTATCGCTGATCGTGCTCATCGCCTATCTGATGCTGGGCTATTTCGACGCGCTACGTTCGCGCATGCTGTCCCGGGTGGCGACGATGTTCGACGCCGGCCTGCAGGAGCAAATCCACACCGCGCTCGCCACGCTGCCGCTGCGCGGCGCCAAGCCGATGCTGATGCAGCAGCCGCTGCGCGACCTCGACCAGATCCGCGCTTTCATGTCCGGCATGGGCCCGACCGCCTTCCTCGACATGCCCTGGATTCCGATCTTCCTGATCGCGCTATTCCTGTTCCATCCGTTGATCGGAATGGCAGCACTCGCCGGCACAATCGCAATCGTCGCAATGACGCTGCTTTCCGAACGCCTGTCACGCGGCGCGGCCAAGGCGGCGATGGACTTAAGCGCGCAGCGCCAGGTGCTTGCGGATGCGACGCAGCGCAATGCCGAGGTGATCCGAGCACTCGGCATGCTCGACCGTTTCACGGCACGCTGGTCGCGCGCCAACGAACGCTATTTGCAGGAGAACGTCCGCGCCAGCGACGTCTCGGCCAATCTCGGGTCGGGCGCGAAGGTGCTGCGCTTTGTGCTGCAATCCGGCATGCTGGGCCTCGGGGCCTATCTCGTCGTGGTCGACAGGGCTTCCGGCGGCGTGATGATCGCCTCCTCCATCATGATGGGACGCGCACTCGCGCCGGTCGAGGTGGCGCTGAGCACCTGGAAGCAGCTTGTCGCCGCACGCCAGGGCGTCAAGCGGCTGCGCGACATCTGCAAGGCAACCGCACCGGCTGCCGCCCCTCCGGTCGAGTTGCCGCGGCCGACCCGCGAGCTGTCGGTGCAGAATCTTTCGGTCGCCGCGCCCGGCATGGACAGGACGATCGTCACCAATGTGTCGTTTGCGCTGTCCGCCGGGATGGGGCTGGCGCTGCTCGGCGCGAGCGCCTCCGGCAAGACCTCGCTCTCCAAGGCGCTGGTCGGCATCTGGCCGGTACAATCCGGCGTCGTGCGTCTCGACGGCGGCGCGCTCGACCAGTGGCGCAACGGCGATCTCGGCCGCTACATCGGCTACCTGCCGCAGGACGTCGCGCTGTTCGACGGCACGGTGGCGGAGAACATCTGCCGCTTCGACGAGACTGCGACGTCGGACGCGATCCTGAAGGCCGCAAGGCTCGCCGGGGTGCACGACATCATCCTGCGCCTGCCCGACGGCTATGCCACGCGGGTCGGCGCCGGCGGCATGTCGCTCTCCGCGGGCCAGCGGCAACGCATCGGGCTTGCGCGCGCGGTGTTCGGCGATCCCTTCCTGGTCGTGCTCGACGAGCCCAACGCCAATCTCGACACCGAGGGCGAGCAGGCGCTGACCCGGGCGATCCAGTTGATGCGCGCGGCCAAGAGCATCGTGATCGTCATCTCGCACCGGCCGAGCGCGCTCGCCGCGCTCGACATGGCTATGGTGCTCTATGACGGCAAGGCGATCGCCTTCGGCCGCCGCGAGGAAGTATTTGCGCGCGTGAGCAGCGCCAACCAGCAGATCGCGGCGCAACGCGCCCCTGCCGCCGCGAAAGTCGTGCGCCGTGCCGCTTCGCTGGAGGGAGCTGCTTCATGAGCGGCCGCCACGAAACCTATCAAGACGTGCTGGAACGGCCGCGCCGGGATCCGCCGCGCGACGTCGGCCCGCAAGGCGAAGCCTTGATTCTCGAACTGCAGCGCCTGCGCCAGGCATTCGAGCGCGACAATTGGAGCGAGGCGCTGACGCCGCCCCCGCGCAGGCAGCCGCCAAATGACTTCCGGCCCGGCGGCGCGAAACGCCGCCGCGCGCCGAAGCGGCCGACCAAGCGCGGGATGAGCCGCGTGATCAAGATGTGTCTCGAGCAGTTCGGCTTGTACGGGAGCGCGGCGGCGGCGCGTCGCGAACCCCCACCGCCGCCGCCACTACCCCAGGCCGAGCGGCCGCAGCCCCAATCATCGTCCCCGCAAGCGGCGAGAGAGCTTCGCCAACCGAAACCGGTCACGCTGGTTGCGCCCGTTGCGATGGATTTGTCGAAACCGGGACCGAAAATTTCCGACCCGATCCCGCAGGTGCGCATCAAGGCGGCTCCACCGCACCTCGAGAGCCCACGCAAGAACGAAACCCGGCTCGGGCAACTGGTCGCGCAATGCCGCAGCGGCGTTGCCTTCCTGCTGTCGCCGGAAGAGCCGGCGCGGGAAGGCGACAATCTGGCTTCGGCGACGCGGCGCAATTTTGCGCGCGAGCTGAAGGTCGGACTGCGCGTGCTGATCGTCGCCACAGTGCTCGCCGGCGGCTGGGCCGCACTGGTGCCGCTCGCCGGTGCGGTGGTGGTGCCCGGCAATCTCGTGGTGCAGTCCAACGTCAAGGCGATCCAGCATCCGAGCGGTGGCGTGGTCGCGGAAATTCCCGTGCGCAACGGCATGCGGGTCAAGGCCGGCGATCTCCTGCTGCGGCTTGACGCAACGCAGGCGCAGGCGAGCCTGCAGGTCGTGACCAAGCAGCTCGACGAGTTTCGTGCCCGCAGTGCGCGTCTTGTTGCCGAGCGCGATGGCCTCGCGCGGCCCGATCTGCCCGACGAGCTCGCGCCGAGGATGGGCGAGAGCGGGGTGAAGAGCTTGCTCGCGGCCGAATCGACGCTGTTCCAGGCCCGCGCCACGGCGCGCGAGAGCCAGAAGGGACTGTTGCGCAACCGCATCGGCCAGCTCACCGAGGAGATCGCGGGCCTCGAGGCGCAGGTGGGCTCGAAGGCAAAACAGCTCGAGTTGATCACGAGCGAGTTGGCAGGCGTGCAGGACCTCTACGACAAGCGCCTGGTGCCGCTGCCGCGGCTGACGGCGCTGCAGCGCGAGAGCGCGCGCATCGAGGGCGAGCGCGGGCAATTGATCTCGGCCATCGCCGAGACAAAGGCCAAGATCAGCGAGGCGCAGCTGCAGAGCGTGCGCATCGATCAGGATTTTCGCACCGACGTCGTCAAGGAACTCGGCGAGGTCAAGGGCAAGGAGGCCGAGCTCGTGGAGCGGGGCGTCGCCGCACGCGATCTGCTCGACCGCATCGAGATGCGCGCGCCCGCCTCGGGCCTCATCCATCAGCTCAACGTGCACACGATCGGCGGCGTGATCCGCGCCGGCGAGACCATCATGGAGGTGGTGCCCGACGCCGACGACCTGCAGATCGAGGCGCGGCTGCAGCCGACCGACATCGATCAGGTGCGCGTGGGGCAGAAGGCGTTCACCCGCTTTCCTGCCTTCAACCAGCGCACGACGCCCGAGGTCGCGGGCGTCGTGTCCTACGTCTCCGCCGATATCAGCCGCGACCAGCAGAGCAATGCCAGCTATTTCACCGTTCGCGTGACGCTGCCCGAGGAAGAGCGGCGGCGGCTTGCAGGATTTCAGCTCGTGTCGGGCATGCCGGCCGAAGTCTTCATGCAGACCGGCAGCCGAACCATGCTGAGCTATCTGTTCAAACCGATCACCGATCAGCTGCAGCGCGCCTTTGTCGAGCGCTGAGCAGCACTAGTTCGCCGCTGCGGTCTCGGTGCTCCGGGTGAGACCGTCCGCCATCGCCTCGATCTCGGCCATCACGAGATCGGGCGCGGCATACTGGATCATGTGGCCGACGCCGTTGAGGACGATCAGCCTGGTGTTCCTTGCCGTCTTCGCCAGCGGCTGCGAGTGGATGTGGGTAGAAACTGTCTTGTCGACATCGCCGGCAATGATGGTGATCGGCACCGTGATGTCCGCATAACGCGGAGCCTGCTCGGCCATTGCCGCGCGCAGGCTCACCAGATCCCAGGCGTTGGCGACGAATTCGCGCGGCCGCAACAGAAGACGCGTCGCGCTGTCCTTCACAAAGCTCTCCGGCATCGCCTGCGGCGCGAACACGCTGCGCACGCCGGAATCGGCGAGCAGGAGCCCGAGCGGCAGCGTCACGGTGTGTGCCAGCAGCGTGCCGATCACCGGCGTGGTGACGGCGTAATTGTACTGGCTGACGCCGCCGGGCCAGGGATAGGCAACCGGCGCCAGCATCACGAGGCCCGCGACACGGTCGGGATGGTCGAGCGCGATGCGCAAGGCCAGCGCCCCGCTCCAGGAGTGCGCGACGACGATCGCCGGCGGTACATCGAGCTTTTGCAGCGCCTCCGAGATCATGCGGGCCTGTGGCTGCGGCGTGGAATCGGAAAGATTCGCGCGCGTGCTCCAGCCATGGCCAGGGCGATCCACCAGGATCACACGATGGGTCTGCGCCAGCCGATCCGCGAGCGGGCGCATCACCTCCAGATTGGAGCTTGCCCCATGCAGCATCACGATCGGCGTTGCACCGAAAGGCCCGAGCTCGACGACATGCAGCGTGCCGCCGGCCACCTCGACCATCTTCCCCTGCGCGGGATGCGCGCGCTCGGCGAGCACGGCGCCGGTCCAGGTGACGAGCGCCAGTGAGGCCAGCGCTGCCAGCACGATCAGCAAGAACATTGGGAGGATCCGGAGGAGATGGGGCACGGAAAAATTACGAGCATGACGGACCCGGGTTGCGCTGCGCAGGGCTGACTTTTCCACAAGTAGCAGCGCCTGTGGATAGTGGGTTCACATCCCCGTAATTGCCCGGTGTTCTTATCCGCAGGCACCACTTTCGCCACGTCCGGGTTGCACCGAAGACGCATGTCGTCTGCCTATTCTGTCCCCGCAATGCACAGGAACCGGGCAGGCGGCAAAAGCGTAGAAGGCGAAGAAGCGGAGGGATTTCAATGCGTACCCTGAACGAAGCAGCCATCGACAAGATCGTGGCGGCCTGCGACGGCGACCTGCGGGGGGCGCTGCAGGCCCTCCTGCTGGTCAATGAGCAACTCGAAGCGGAACTGGCGCAACTATATGCGGTCGTCTCGCCGGGCGGGCTCGCCCAACGCGGCAATCAGGCCCTGCACTGACCCTCATGTTTGGAGCATGATCTTGTCCGAAAACCGGGACCCACTTTTCGGGATCATGCTCTAAGGTCAGTCTTTCTTCTCGTCGTCCGGATCCGGCGGCGGGCAGGCACTGATGCCGGAACGCGCAAGCTTTGCGTCGTCGAGCGACTTGTATGGCCCCGATGTGAATGAGGTCTTGTATTCGCTGCCGCCGCTTTCATACGCGGGAAGCCCATAGGTCACCGGCTGGCTGGTCTCGATGTTGCACTTGCCGGTGCTGCGGTCACCCGCCACCCAGTATTGAGCGTAGCTTGCCGTCGCGAATGCGGCCGACATGAAGCCGGCGAGCAGCAGGGATTTCATGGTCGTGCTCCCTTGCATGGGCCCCGCAACATAGGTCGCGCGGGAACGGCGGACGTTCCAGTCCGGAAATGCACCCATCGCACAGAGTGGTTAATGCCGGCTGTCAGTTGAGCATGATCTTTTCCGAAAACCGGACCCACTTGGCGCTAACGCGGCACTGCGGGTCGGGATCACGCTTCTAAATATCGCGGCCTTCGACCTTTTCGGTCAGCGACTTCACGATGTCGGGCACCTTTTCCAGGTACGGATTGACGGCCAGCGCCTTGCGAAAAGCCTCCAGCGCGCGTTTATCCTCGCCGAGGTCCTGCATGATCATGCCGAGGCCGGCGAGCGCGCCGAAATGGCGGGGTTCGCGGGCCAGCACCTGCTGGATGTCCTGCATGGAATGGACGTAGTCGTTGTTAAGATAGTAGAGCGTCGCGCGCCGGTTCCAGGCTTCGACATAGTCCGGCCGCAGCTTGACGATCGAATCCAGAAGCTTCAGCGCGACGTCCATCTTCTTGGCGTCCATCGCCGTTTTCGCCCGCGACATCAGCAGCGCCGCGGTGTCGCTTGGCGTCTGCATCCACATCGCCCAGATCCGCGCCTCGACATGGCGGGCACTGGCCTCATCGGGCGCGGCCTTCAGCGCGCCGAACAGGAAGTCGAGCCCCTTGGTGCGGTCGGCGCCGACCTTCGGCAGCTTGGCGGGCGCTTCCGGCAGCTTCTTGTTGGAATCCCTGGGCGGGAGCACCCGCGGATCGCTTTGCGCAAAGGAGGCGGCCGGCAACGCGGCCAGCATCGCGGCGACGAGGACCGCCGCGCCGATGTGGGGAAGCCCTGGGAATCTCAAATCCATGGCCGAAGTCTAGACGCGAAAAATCGCGCTGCAAAGCAGCGCGATCTCAAACCGAAGTGAAACGGAACAGCCGAAGAGCGGCTCAGCGCTTTTAGATCAGCGCTTCAACCCTGGCGGGCCTTGAAGCGGCGCTGGACCTTGTTGATCACATAGACTCGGCCCTTGCGGCGGACCAAGCGGTTGGCGCGATGGCGGCCGCGCAGCGATTTCAGCGAGTTACGGACCTTCATGGGACAATCCTGATAGTAGCGGTGAAAGGCCGTGGCTCGCGCCCGAACCTGATTGATTGCCAAACCTGGCGAATTGGGATTTTGCCCGGCGGCCGAGCCGCCCGGGAACGGGGCGGTTTCTAAGCCATCTCAGCCAAATGTCAACCGAAACGGGCCGTTTTCGGCCCCTTTCCGGCCCACGGAATCGCCCTTGTCGCCGGCCTTTCCGGTTGAAATCACTGGCAAAACAGATCCATCGGGAACTCGACCATGGCTTCGCCCGTGGCGACCTTCTCGCCATGCTGGTTCTTCACCACGACGTCGATGAGGATGAGGACCCAGCGGGATTTTTCGGTCACCTGCTTGGCTTTGATGATTCCAGTGGGCTGGATGAGGTCGCCCGGCTTCACCGGCTTGACCCAGCGGGTCTCGAGCCTTCGGTGGATAGCGCCGGCCGGGTACGCCCAATCGGTGATCATGCGGGAGATCAGGCCGAAATTGTTCATGCCGTGCATGATGATCCCGCCGAAATTGGTCTTGCCGAAACTGCCCTTCATGTACTCGTCGTCGAGATGCAGCGGGTTGTAGTCGAGCGAGGCATCGCAAAACAGGCGGATGGATTCCCGCGTCACTGCGAATTGCGGCCCGTCGATCGCATCGCCGGCGGAAAGGCTGTCGAACGTGGTGGTCATCTGATCGCCTCACCTTACATCGGCCGAATCGTCCAGCCGCGGCCGGAACAGATTACGTCGCCCTTCTGGTTGAAGAAGACGTTGTCGTGAACGACGAACAACCTTTCCCGCTTGATGAACTTGTCGAGCGCGCGGGCCTGCAAGGTGATCACGTCATTGGGCCGCGCCGGGATGTTGTAGCTCCAGGATTGGCCGGCATTGACGGTGCCGGGCGAGCGCATCCAGTCGTCCGCGGGCGTGCAGGAGAACATCAGGAGGATGTGGATCGAGGGCGGCGCGATCAGCCCGCCGTGTCGCGTGGTCCGGGCGTAGGCCTCATCGAAATAGATCGGATGGGTTTCGCCGACCGAGCGGCAATAGAGTTCGATCGCTTCCCGGGTCAGCGTGTAGGGGATGGTCTTGCGCGGCACGCCCGGAACGATCTCGTCCCACACCTTGCGCAAATTGGCGTCCTTCCAGAAATCGGTTTCGAAGGGCTGCGCCTGCGCCATGCTGTCCTCCCATTTTTGCGGTCTGATGCCGCCTTGCGAAATTTGTTATATAGTATAATCAATTTTGACAACGCCAAAATCAAGCCGGTCGCGCGAGGAAACCATGCCCAAGCTGAAGCTGCCCGACATCGAGAAGGTCGTCGCCATCGACATCCATACCCATGCCGAGGAACCTTGCGGCTGCCACCCCGACGACGGTTATGACGATTTCCAGGCGCGGATGGCGGAATATTTCAACTCGCCGAACAAGCATCCGCCGACGGTGCCGGAAACCGCGGCGTATTATCGCGCCAAGAACATCGCGGCGGTGATCTTCCCCGTCGATGCCGAGCGCGAGACCGGTTTTCGCCGCTACAACAATTACGAGATGCTGGAGGTCGCCTCCGATCATCTCGACGTTCTCATTCCCTTCGTCAGCATCGATCCGCACAAGGGCAAGCTCGGCGTGCGCGAGGCGAAGAAGCTGATCGAGGAATACGGCGTCCGCGGCTTCAAATTCCATCCGACCATGCAGGGCTTCTACGCCAACGACCGCATGGCCTATCCGCTCTACGAGGCGATCAATGACGGCGGCGCGATCGCGCTATTCCACACCGGGCAGACCGGCGTCGGCAGCGGCATGCCCGGCGGCATGGGCATGCGGCTGAAATATTCCAACCCGATGTATATGGACGACGTCGCCGCCGACTTCCCGGATCTGAAGATCATCCTGGCGCACCCCTCCTTCCCCTGGCAGGAGGAGGCGCTGTCGGTCGCGACCCACAAGCCGAACGTCTATATCGACCTCTCCGGCTGGTCGCCGAAGTATTTCCCGCCGATTCTGGTGCGCTACATCAACTCGATCCTGCAGGACAAGATGCTGTTCGGCTCGGACTGGCCTGTCATCACGCCGGACCGCTGGCTGTCGGACTTCGCCAAACTCGAGATCCGCGAGGAAATCCGCCCGAAAGTGATGAAGGCCAACGCAAGGAAGATTTTGGGCATCTAGAGCATGATCCGGACCCGCAGGGCCGCGCTAGCGCAAAGTGTGAAGCTGTTTTCCGAAAAGATCATGCTCAAACAACAATCTAAAGCGCGGTGACGTTTCGTCCCAATCTCATCGCGCTTTAGGTATAGTCGGCGGATACTTGCGAGGTGATCCATGAGACCCTTCGCCAGATCCGCCGCCCTCCTCGCCGCGCTCACCATGGTGAGCACGGATTTGAGCAATACGGCCGCGGCCGACGCGCCGCCGATTCCCGTCGAATTCGAAAGCCCGCTGGCATCACCGCAGCCGCTGCACGGACTCTTGCGGATACCGGGCGGCAGCAGCCCCTCGCCGGCGGTTGTTCTGTTGCATGGCTGCGGCGGCGGCTGGCGGCAACTCGATGCACGCTGGGGCCCGCGCCTCGCCTCCTGGGGCTACGTGACGCTGACCGTCGACCGCTTCGAATCGCGCGGGATCGGATCGGCCTGCACCAGCGGCGCACCGCCCGCCACCGCTCACGACGCCTATCGCGCGCTGAACTTCCTTGTCCGGCATCCCGCCGTCGATCCCGAACGCGTCGCCGTGATCGGCTTCTCGCAAGGCGCCTGGCTTGCGCTGTTCTCGGTCGAGCGCGGCGGGATCGAGCGCAATGCAAAGGAGAAATTCCGCTCGGCCGTCGGCTTCTACCCGCCCTGTCTCGGCTTCAAGGACGACATGAGCGTGCCGACGCTGATCTTGGTGGGCGAGCTCGACGACTGGACGCCGGCAACGGAGTGCCGCAATCTCGTTGAGGGCCGCGACGATTGGGGCATATCGCGCGAGAAGGGCAAGGGCATCCCGATCGAGCTGATCGTGCATCCAAACGCCTATCATGATTTCGACATCCCCGCTCTGGCCACGCCAAGGGTCTTGCTCGGCCATCATCTCGAGTTCAATCAGGCGGCCCTCGACCGCTCCATCGACGCGCTGAAGAAATTCCTGTATGCGACGATCGGCAGCAAAGAGAAGCAACCGTGACCATCAAAGCCATCGTGTTCGATGCCTACGGCACGCTGTATGACGTGCAGTCGGTCGCCGACATCACCGAGGAGATTTTTCCGGGGTACGGCGAGATCATCACCCAGGTCTGGCGCATCAAGCAGCTGGAATACACATGGCTGCGCTCGCTGATGCGGCGCTATGAGGATTTCTCCGTCGTCACGCGCGACTCCCTCACCTACACGCTGAAATGCCTGGGGCTGGAGTATGATGACGCGTCCTTTGCGCGCATCATGGAAAAATACCTGCATCTCGACCTCTATCCCGACGCGTTGCTGGCGCTGGAGGCGATGGCGGAGAAGAAGCTCGCGATCCTCTCCAACGGCAGCCCGGACATGCTGAATGTGCTGGTGCGCAACAGCGGCCTGCGCCCTATCCTCGATGCCGTGATCAGCGTGGACGCCAACGGCATTTTCAAGCCGAGCCCCGAGGCCTATATGCTGATCGAGTCCACCCTGAAAATTCCCTCTGGTGAAGTCTTGTTCATCTCCTCCAATCCGTGGGACGTCTGCGGCGCAAAATCATTCGGGCTTAACGTGGCCTGGATCGAACGCGTGACGCCGGAAGCGATGGCGCTGGCGTGTCTGGAAAACGACACGCTGCCGCCGCTGACCATGTTCAAGGCGATCCGCACCCAGATGGACGAGCTCGGCTTCGAGCCCGACTATCGCATCCGCGCACTCGCCGAATTGCCAAAGCTGGTCTCTGGAAGGTCATAAATTCCCATGAGCATCGAATCCGTCCGCGCCTTCTTCGCGGAGAAGGCGCCGGAAATCACTGTGATCGAGTCCGAGACGAGCTCCGCAACGGTGGTGCTCGCAGCCGAAGCCTATGGCGTCGAGCCCGGCCGGATTGCGAAGACGCTGTCCCTGCGCGTCGGCGATCGCGTGGTGCTGATCGTCGCCAGCGGCACGGCGCGGATGGACAACAAGAAGGTGAAGGCGGCGTTCGGCGGCAAGCCGAAGATGCTCGGGCTTGAGGAAGTAGCAGATATCACCGGCCACGAGGTCGGCGGCGTCTGCCCGTTCGGCCTGAAGTCGCCGCTGCCTGTTTATTGCGACGTGTCGCTCAAGGCGTTTGACGTGGTGGTGCCGGCGGCCGGCTCGACGCATTCGGCAGTGCGCATCGCGCCGCACCGGATGGCGGAGTTGACCAACGCGGAATGGGTCGATGTCTGCCAGGCGCCGGCGGAAGCGCAGGCCTAGTCGTCGTCATACCAGGGATTGGACGGCCGCGGCTGCACGGCTTGCGGCCGTTGGGGCGGCGCGGTCCGCGCGCGCGGTACCGGTTGTGGCTCTGCGCGCGGGGCATCGGACGGCGCCGCTCGCGCATTCGACTCGAACACCGCACGGCAGCTGCCGGAAAGCTGTGGCGTGTTGGCGCGCAGGCACGTCACGATGCGATTGACATCGGGGATCTGGTCGCTGCACAGCCGCCACACATCGGGCGTGCAGGCCATCTGCTGTTCCCAGGTTCCGCGATATTCCTGCGACCACGCCGCCCCGGTGACAGCGATCGAGAGCGCGCCAGCGAGGACAATCCGTTGCATCCGCATGTCGGGAGCCCCTTTCTCTGCTTGGGTTGACTTCGGGTTCCAGACGGCGCGCCTGTTCCAGCGCACGCCCGCGTGAAGCCTGCCCAATGAATGAGGCTCGCGAAGGTTCTCCGGTACAACTAATTGTGAGGGGTTATTCCACCTTGCCGATCTTCTTCACAGCCGCGATCAGCCGCGCGCTGTCGTCGGCGACGAATTTTGCAAACTCCGGCGCATCGAGATAGGCGACCGGACTGCCGGCAGCGTCGAACGTCTTCGCCACTTCCGGCGCCTTCACCACTTCCGCCATCGCCTTGCGCAGTTGCGCCATGATCGGCGCCGGCAGTGCGCTTTGCGCAAAGAGACCGGCCCAGATGTAGAACTCGACGTCCTTGTAGCCGAGTTCCCTGAACGTCGCCAGGTTCGGGAAGCTGGCAATGCGCTCGGCGCCCCAATTCGCGAGCACGCGCAGCTTGCCATCATCGACTTGCTGCTTCAGCACGCCCGGCGCCGAGGCCAGTGCTTGGACCGTGCCGCTGAGCAGTGCGGTCAGTGCAGGAGCGGCACCGCGGAATGGCACGTGCTGGAGCTTGATGCCGGCACTCGCCGCAAACATCTCCATCGCGATGTGCAGCGTGCCGTAAGGGCCCGAGGAGCCGTAAGGGATTTGTCCGGGACGGGCCTTGGCGTCGTCGACGAAATCCTTCAGCGTCTTCCATGGTGCGGATGCCGGCACGGCGAGCAGCGTCGGATCGGCCAGCACGCGCGCGACCGGCGCGAATTGCGAGACCTCATAGGCAACGGGCCGATCGAACAGCCGATCGGCCTCGGGCAGCACGGCCAGCGAGGACAGCGTCATCAAAAGCGTG
>DATEJC010000590.1:0-9319 GCA_035278345.1 Bradyrhizobium sp.
CAGACGGAACTCGCGCGGCTGCAAGGTCAGCTCTTCCTTGCCGCGCACGACGCGGTGGGAAAGCCGATCGAGCTCGAGATCGCCGACGCGATAGGTGGTTTCCTCGGCCGGACCGACGTTGCGCCGCGACAGCACCTCGACCCGCGCCAGCAGCTCGGCGAACGAATAGGGCTTGGGCAGATAATCGTCGCCGCCGGCGCGCAGGCCCTTGATGCGATCGTCCACCTGACCAAGTGCGGAGAGAATCAGGGCCGGCGTGCGGTTCCCCTTCTCGCGCAGCGTGCCGATCAGAGACAGACCGTCGCGCTTGGGCAACATGCGATCGACCACCAGCACGTCATAGTCGCCACCATCGGCGGCGGCCAAGCCTTCCTCGCCGTCGGTGGCGAGATCAGCGACATGACCGACCTCGCGGAACGCCTTGACGAGATAATCGGCGGATTCGCGGTCGTCTTCGACAATCAGAAGGCGCATGCTGGAATTGGGACTTGCGTTGGTGGCTGACGTCACCGGATTGAGCTCTGTCACCATGGCGTGACTGACCTTCTCATGCAAGGCAGGGAAGCGCCCTCTCGACGAAGTGAAAAAAAGCAGGCGGCGAGGCTGGGGGACCTCGCCGCCCTCAGGCCCTTCCGACGGAGGGGGGCGTATTCCACCGGAAGGTAGCCAGAGGGAGCGAGCTTTGGACCCGCTCCCCGGAAAGCGCCGCGGCGGGGGCGACTAATGCCGGCAACGCTCTCCATCTCGTATTTAACCCTTGGCCAGCGGCACTGCCACGAAGCGCGACGAACCGCCGCTCTTCACGCGCATCAGCACGCTGTTCTTGTTTTCGGTTCGCGCGGCCGAGATGGCGTCGCGGACTTCGTCCGCACTGGCCACGGCCTTGCCGCCGACTTCGAGGATCACGTCGCCTTCCTTGAAGCCGCGTTCGGCGGCGGCGCTCTTCGGATCGACTTCGGTCACTACGACGCCTTCCTTGCCGGCGCCGGCGACGCTGTTGGCGGGCGCAACCGTCATGCCGAGCTTCGGCACGTCGGTTCCACGGGTGGGCTTGCTCGTGTCCTTGTCGAGGTCGGCCTTGGCCTCAACCGTATTCGGCAACTGGCCGAGCGTCAGGTTGACGACCTTGTCCTGGCCCTTGTGCAGCACGTTGAGCTTCACGGCGTTGCCGGGCGCCAGACCGCCGATGGTGCGGGCGAGTTCCTTGGCATCCTTGACCGGCTCGCCGTTGACGGCGGTGATCACGTCACCCGACTCGATGCCGGCCTTGGCCGCTGGACCATTGGCCTGGGGTTCGGCAACCAGCGCACCTTCCGCCTTCTTCATGCCGAGGCTGTCGGCGATGTCGGAAGTGACGGGCTGAATCTGGACGCCGATCCAACCGCGGCTGACGGAGCCCTTGTCCTTGAGCTGGGCGACCACGCTCTTCACGGTGGAAGCGGGAATCGAGAACGCGATGCCGACGCTGCCGCCGGACGGCGAGTAGATGGCGGTGTTGACGCCCATCACCTCACCCGACACATCGAAGGCAGGGCCACCGGAGTTGCCCTTGTTCACGGGGGCGTCGATCTGGATGAAGTCATCATACGGTCCGCTGCCGATGTCGCGGCCAGAAGCCGAGACGATGCCGGCCGTCACGGTGCCGCCGAGACCGAAGGGATTACCGACCGCGAGCACCCAGTCGCCGATCCGCGGCTTGCCGTCGGACAGCTTGGCGAACTGGAAGTCGGTGCGGCCGGCGACTTTGATCAGCGCGAGGTCCGTGCGCGGATCGGTGCCGATCACCTTGGCGGTGTAGGTCTTGCCGTCGTCGGTGGTGACTTCGACCTTGTCGGCGCCATCGACCACGTGGTTGTTGGTCACGGCATAGCCGTCAGGCGAAATAAAGAAGCCGGAGCCCTGGCCGGTCACCGGGCCACGACCACCGCCGCGCGGAATACCGCGCAGGCCGGGAGGCAGGCCATCGGGACCGCCGAAGCGGCGGAAGAAGCGCTCCATCGGCGAGCCCGGCTGGAACGGTGAATCGTCCTTGTCGGCGCTGTCGTCCTTCGCGGTCTTGTCGCTCATCGCGACTTTCACGGAGATCACCGAAGGCTTCACGCGCTCGACAATGTCGGCAAAGCCGACGGGCTGCGCGACCTTGCGCACTTCCTGGTTGACCTGCGCATGGGCCGAGCTGGTGAAGACGTCAATCGGGCCATGCGACGGACCGAAACCGTAAGCCGCGGCGCCGAGGCCGGCGACGACGGAAGCCATCAGCGCAAATTTGCGCAGCGAAAATACCGGGCGCTTCGAGGACTGGTGGGATGGGAAGTTCGAGAGATCGACGGGGTGTTCAGTCATCCTGATAAGTCTCCAACTGAAGAGAAATTCGACGGTGCGGGGGGCGAGCACCTGACCCAACCAAACATGGTGATTTCCGCCTTACGGCGCGCTGGCGAGGGAGTTAAATTTCTGTAATGCGGCGGCCGACAGGTGCGGCAGAATAGCACAGCCGTTTCAACGGGTTAAGTGCGCGGCTCGTCGGGATGGACGGACGGATCGGAAGCCAGAAGTTTTTCCAGCCGGGCTTCCTCGTCCGGCGTCAGCCTCATCAGCGATTCCGCGGCCAAAAGCCCTGCCCCGCTGCGGCGGCGGGAATAGGCCCAGAGCGCCAGCCCGCCCCCCATCAGCGCCAGCGGGGGCAACAGCCACAGCAGCGCGGTGTGCGGGTTGACGCGCGGCTTGAGCAGCACGAATTCGCCATAACGCGCCACCAGGAAATCGATCACCTGCGCGTCGGTATCGCCGCCGTTGATGCGCTCGCGCACCAGCAAGCGAAGGTCACGCGCCAGCGGCGCATCGGAATCGTCGATCGACTGGTTCTGACAGACCATGCAGCGCAGCTCTTTCGACAGTTCGCGCGCGCGGGCTTCCTTGATCGGATCGGCCATGACCTCGTCAGGCTGAACGGCGCGGGCGGGCGAAGCGGCCATCATCACCGCTACAAGCGCAAGGATGATGGCTGCGCGCTTCATTCAGCTGCCTGCAATTTGGCCGCCGCGCGCGCCGGCTTGGGGGCACCGACGCGCAAGCGGCGATCGGACAGCGACAGCATGCCCCCAAAGGCCATCAGCACCGGTCCCCACCAGATCAGAAGCACAAGCGGCTTGTGATAGGCACGAACGGCGATGCCGCCGCCCGCAGAGACATCGCCAAGCGAGATGTAGAGCTGGCTTGCGCCGCGCGTCAGCAGCGCGGCTTCCGTGGTCGACATGCCGCGCGTGGTGAAGCTGCGCTTGGACGGCGTCATGTCAGGAAATTTAACGCCATCGAGGCTGACTGAAAACTGCGCCAGCGTCTCGCGATAGTTCGGGCCCTGCCGATCCGTCAGGCCTTCGAGCTTGAGCTCGTAGCCGGCGACGTTTGTGATCTGGCCCGGCTTCATGGTCGCGATGTATTCGCTATTCCATGTGGTTTCGCAGACGACGCCGATCAGGGCGACGCCAAGGCCGGCATGGGCGAATGCCGAGCCCCAAGCCGAGCGCGGCAGGCCACGCGCACGCCGCAGCGATAGCGATACGGGAATGCGAAACAGCGCGGTGCGCTCGGCAAGGTCGCTGATCGCGCCCGCGATCACGAACACGGCAAGCCCGATCGCCAGCGGCGCCAGCACCGGTCCGCCGCGCAGCCACGCCCACAGCACCGCCATCGCGAGCAGCGCGACGATGCCCGCCGTCATCAGCCGTTGCGCCGCCGCGAGAAGGTCGCCACGCTTCCAGGCTAGCAGCGGCCCGAAGGGAACGGCGAACAGCAAGGCAACGAACAGCGGGCCGAAGGTCAGATTGAAGAATGGCGCTCCGACCGAAATCTTCTCGCTGGTCAGCACTTCCAGCCCCAGCGGGTACAGCGTGCCGACGAACACCGTCGCACAGGCCGTGGTGAGGAACAGATTGTTCAGCACCAGCGCGCCCTCGCGCGAGATCGGCGCGAACAGGCCGCCCTGCTTCAACGACGGCGCGCGCAAGGCAAACAGCGACAGGCTGCCGCCGATGAAAACGCAGAGGATCAGCAGGATGAAGACGCCGCGCGCGGGATCGGTGGCAAAGGCATGCACCGAGGTGAGCACGCCCGAGCGCACCAGGAACGTTCCAAGCAGCGACAGAGAGAAGGTCAGGATCGACAGCAGAATCGTCCAGACCTTCAGCGCGTTGCGCTTTTCCATGACCAGCGCCGAATGCAGCAGCGCCGTGCCGGCAAGCCACGGCATCAGCGAGGCATTCTCGACCGGATCCCAGAACCACCAGCCGCCCCAGCCGAGTTCGTAATAGGCCCAGTACGAACCCATCGCGATGCCGAGCGTGAGGAAAATCCAGGCAACCAGCGTCCACGGCCGCACCCAGCGCGCCCAGGCCGCGTCGATCCGCCCCTCAAGCAACGCTGCGACCGCGAATGAGAACGAGATCGAGAAGCCGACGTAGCCGAGATAGAGCATCGGCGGATGCACGGCGAGGCCAATGTCCTGCAGGATCGGATTGAGATCGCGGCCCTCGATCGGCGGATGCGCGATACGCGCAAAAGGATTCGAGGTGAGCAGGATGAACAAATAGAACGCGGCCGCAACCCAGGCCTGCACGGCGAGCACATTGGCGCGCAGCGACAGCGGCAGATTGTTGCCGAAGGCGGCAACCAGCGCACCGAACAGCGCCAGGATGAACACCCACAGCAGCATCGAGCCTTCGTGGTTACCCCATACGCCGGTGATCTTGTAGATCAGTGGTTTTGCCGAGTGCGAATTCTCGAACACGTTGACGACGGAAAAGTCCGAGGTGACGTGCAGCGCGGTCAGCAACGTGAAGGACGCGCCGACAAAGAGCAGCTGCGCCAGCGCGGTCGAGCGCGCCATTTCCATCAGCGCGACGTCGCCGCGGCGCGCGCCGATTACCGGCACGACCGACTGGATCAGCGCCAGACCGAGCGCCAGCACCAGCGCATAATGACCGGCCTCCGCGATCACTTCGAAGCTCCCTGTGCGGGCTTGGCCGCGTAATCGTCCTTCCAGTGTCCCTGCTTCTTCAGGGCGTCGGCGACTTCCTTGGGCATGTAGGTTTCATCGTGCTTGGCGAGCACGGTGTCGGCGCGGAAGGTGCCGGTGGCATCGAGCGCGCCTTCGGCGACGACGCCCTGTCCCTCGCGGAACAGGTCGGGCAGGATGCCTTTGTAGGTCACCGGCAGATTGGTGTTGCCGTCGGCAACGCTGAAATTGACCACGAGATTGTCACCACGCTTGAGCGAGCCCGGCTGCACCAGCCCGCCCAGGCGGAAGCGCTTGCCGGCCGGGATCTGCTTCTCGGCGGCCATCGAGGGCGTCGAGAAGAACACGATGGAATCGCGCATGGCGTTGAGCACCAACGCCGCGGCCACCGCGAGCACGGCCAGCGCGCCGCCGATCATGGTCAGTCGCCGTTGCTTGCGTGTCATGCGGTGCCCTTGTCGCCTTCCGTGATCATCCATCCAGCCCGAGATTCCTGAGGCCTTCGTTGAGTTGCCGCAAGCGCTCCGCGTCGCTTCCGACCGCCTGCCGCGCATCGGCGCGCGCGCTCACCGCCTTCTCGCGCTCGCCCATCACCATGTAGGCGCGCACCAGGCGCAGCCAACCCTCGACGTCGTCGCCGTTCTGCTTCAGCCGCGCCGCCAGCCGGTCGACCATGCCGCGGACCATGGCATTGCGGTCGGTCTCGGTCATGCTCTTCGCGGCGGCCATCGCGTCGTCGGACAGGGCCGGCGCCACGCCGCCGACCCGGGAGATCGCGGCCTGCACCAGCGGACGCCACGGCGCATCGGCAGGCGCCTTCGCCAGCATCGCCTTCCAGATCGAGGCGGCATCGCCCGTGCGGCCATCCTGCTCGGCGGCAAGGCCGAGGAAATAGCTCGCCTTCACCTCGTCGGCGTTCATCGCGACGGCACGCTCGAACTCCGCCTTGGCCTCGCCGGTGACGACGCCGTTGGCGGCGCCCACCAGGGCTTCGCCGAGATCGGAGCGGCGCTCGGAGTTGTCGCCGGCATAGGTGATCGCGTTGCGCCAGGCGCGCACTGCATCGTCATAACGGCCGAGCCGCGCCAGCACCGGCGCCAGCACGGTCCAGCCGCGGCCGTCAGCCGGGTTCTTCTCCAGATGCGCCTCCACCTGCGCCACGAGATTGACCAGCGGCTGCTTGCCGTCGGGCGCCTGTGAGCGCGCGGCGAGCGGAAAATCGCCGAGCTCCGGCGAGCCGAGGGGCAGATAGAGCGCGACCGCTGCGAGCGGCAAGCCGACCAGCGCGACAATGGCCACCGCGCGCCGCAACGCGCTGGTCGACTGCGCAAGCGGTGGCGGCTTGGCAACGCTTGCCGCGAGCAGCCGGCGGCTGATTTCAATGCGCGCGGCATCCGCCTCGCTTGCGCCGATCAAACCGCCGGCAAGATCGCGCTCGATCTCCGCGAGCTGGTCGCGGTAGACGGACGCCTCGCTGCCATCAGCTTGTAACTGGTAACGCCGGCCGAGCGGCCACAGCACGGCGAACACCGCCGCGACCGTCATCAGCGCGAACACGAACCAGAGATTCATCAATGCGGGTTCCGGTGGAACGGCGCCTTCCTGGAAAGCGCCGACGCGCCCGCTTTATACTATCGGCTGCGGGCCGGACAATTGACATTTCTCATGTTTTTTCCGCCACATGGCGCGGAAACCGGGCAAATTCGGGCCACTCAACCGATATTGAACTGCAGGCTTTGCGCGACGCGGCAGCCATGGCCGTTGAGGGCCCGCAGGAAATACGTTCCCGCCTTCAAGGAGGCTGGAAGCCTGATCCGGATCGAACCAACCGGCAGATGCGACGTGATCCTCGTGACGGGCTCGGAGAGCTGATCCCCGCTGGCATTGTCGACCAGCACGACCGTGGCCCCGATCATCAGATTGCGGTAGGTCGCCGAAATTACCTGGTTCTCAAGTTCTACAAAATTGATGGCGCAATTCATGCGGCATTGGTATGTCGCACGTCCGACTCAGTCAACTAAAAATTGCATTGTTAAAATTTGTTACTTCTGACTGGCTACTTTTGGCCAACCTTGGCGGGCTTGCGGTCGACCACCACCGCGTTCTCCGCCGCGCGGCTCATCAGTGATGCGTAGTCCGACCCGAACAAGACCTCGCAGAAGCGGATCGCCGCCTTGACCTGCTGCTGCCGATAGATGCGCCCCTTCTCGTTGCGCAGCGACTGCACCAGGGCTTCCGTGGACTGCTCGACATAGTGCTGCAGGTCGGAATAGGTGCGCAGCGTGACCTCGTTGATGGCGAGCTCGCTGGCATAGGTGCGGCATACCGCGACGAAGTCGATGAGGCCCGCGGCCTCCTCCACCTCCGACGGGTCCACCTTGGCGCCGGCGCTAATGTCCTTGTCAGCGCGCTGGCGCAGGATGCGTCGGACCCGTCCGGGCACGCTCTCGATTTCCGACTGCAGCGAGTTGGAGATGTCGGCGCGAATCGAGGCAAGCTGCCTGCCCCAGGCGGAATCGTTACGCAAATCGAGCTCGGTGCGCAGACCGCGCACGCCGTCATGCAGCGTCTTCAGCTGATCGGCGATCTCAACGAAATGACCGCGCCGGATGTCGGTGCGCAAGCAGGCCGCGACGAAATAGAGATCGTGCAAGGCGATGGTGACGGCAACGCCATAAGGCGTGGCCGCAACGCGGATCTCGTCGTCGGAAGCCGCCATCTTCACGGCAAGGCGGATGATCTGCCATGGCGCGGTCAGCCGCTGCATGACGAGCGACAGCGCGAAGGGCAGCACTTGCGGCGTCTGCAGCGAAGGCACGTTGAGGGAGGCAACGGTCGAGGTGATCTGCGAGTCCCCGAACATGCGCATGAATCCCGGCAGCTTGCCGTTCAGCCCGTCCAACGCTTCCCGCGCCTGCAGGATCGATCCGATCGCCAGCAAGTCCTCGACGACGTTGGGCGGACCGACCCGGGACAGCGAGCGCTGGCGATCGTCGCCCGCCACCGGCGTCGCGATCGTGACGATCGCCTGGGCGGCGGCGAGTTGCAGCTTGCGGATCGCGGGCTCGATGCCGCTGGCCGAATTGGTCTCGCGCGCCTTGGCAAGCGCGGCCTCGAATTCCTGCACCGCCTGTGTAGCGCCGTCGCGGCCGAGCCATTGCCAGATCGGCGCCAGCGACGCGCGGCGGATCTGGCCGGGCCGAATGGGGAAATTGCCATCGACCAGGAACGGTTCCAGCGGACGGAACAACAGCCGCGCCGGATCTTCGGTGCGCGGGCGCACCTCCTCGTCTTCGGCGGCGCCGCGCACGATCGTGCGCAGCAGCTCCAGCACGAAGGTCGCGACGGCGGTGTCCTCGCCCCGCTCCAGCGCACGCTCGAACTCGCGCATCAGCAGCGCCTGCGATTGCGGCGGCAGCTCTGCGAGATACTCCTTCAGACGGTCGATCGATGTCGGGTTCATGCGGCCGGTAGCGAATGCGCGTGTCAGCGGACGGCGAAGGCGTCCACCGGGCATCATAGGAGCGAGCGCGTTAAGAAGGCGTTAGTAATGCTGCACGGGCGAGCACCCCCGGAGAGACAAAAATGCCCGCTATCGCAGCCGCTTATACCCCCGGCAGCAGCAATTCGGCGCGCAGGCCGCTGATCAGAGCTGGGTACGCCCCTCGGTTTTGCGGCGCATTGACGGGCCGCGGCCAAGGTGTTCATCGTCTGGCCGCGCGGTTGGAGTGACAACCATGGTGCAGAACATCGTAACCGGATTTGTCATAGTGGCTTTGATTGTCATGGTCACGCTTGCCTACGCCCAGAAACATGAGGGGTGCCTGCGCGGGCGCTCGCTGCAAACCTTCAAGCCCTGCGGATCAGTTAGCGTTGTTGACATGTAGCGCTGCGCCCTGTTCTCGCAGCAGGTTACACCCCCGGCAGCAGCAATTCGGCGCGCAGGCCGCCGGTCGGCGCGCTGCCAAGCCTCAGGCTGCCGCCATAGAGGGCGGCAAGATCGACCACGATCGACAGGCCGAGGCCCGAGCCCGGCTTTGATTCGTCGAGCCGCTGGCCGCGGCGCGAGACCTGGGCGCGCTCGGCCTCCGACAGGCCGCGCCCGTCATCGTCGACGATGATCCGCAGGCGAGCATCCGCGCCTGCCTGAAGCTGCGGTTCGACCAGCACCTCGACGAGCACCTGCGAGGCCGCCCATTTGCAGGCATTGTCGACGAGGTTGCCGACCATCTCCTCGAGGTCCTGCCGCTCGCCGCGAAATTTCGCGCGCGGGTCCGCCTTCACCTCGATGTCGAGGCCGCGGTC
>DATEJC010000591.1:0-4259 GCA_035278345.1 Bradyrhizobium sp.
CTCGGATATCTAGACGTCGGGGCAGAGAAGCCCGCGGGGGGAAGCGTGCATGTCGTCCTTTTCTGAAGATCTCCATTCCGCGGCGCTGGCCTATCACCGGCTGCCCCGGCCGGGAAAGCTTGAAATCCAGGCCACCAAGCCCCTTGCCAATCAGCGCGATCTTGCGCTGGCCTATTCGCCGGGCGTTGCCGCTGCTTGCACAGATATCGCGAAAAATCCGGCGGAAGCAGCTTCCCTGACCGCGCGCGCCAACCTCGTCGCCGTGGTTTCCAACGGTACTGCCGTGCTCGGCCTTGGCAATATCGGCCCGCTCGCCTCCAAGCCGGTCATGGAAGGCAAGGCGGTGCTGTTCAAGAAATTCGCCGGCATCGACGTGTTCGACATCGAGATCGCCGCCGACACCATCGATCGCGTGGTCGAGACGGTCGCGGCGCTGGAGCCGACCTTCGGCGGCATCAATCTGGAGGATATCCGCGGGCCCGAATGCTTCGAGATCGAGGCGCAGCTCAAGGAGCGCATGAAGATCCCGGTCTTTCATGACGACCAGCACGGCACCGCCATCATCGTCGCCGCCGCGATCGTCAACGGGCTCCTGCTCAACGGCAAGAAACTGCCCGACGTGAAGATCGTCGCCTCCGGCGCAGGTGCGGCTGCGATTGCGACGCTCAATCTGCTGGTATCGATGGGCGCCAAGCGCAGCAACATCTGGGTCTGCGACATCGACGGCGTCGTGCATGAGGGACGCAACACGCAGATGGATCGCTGGAAGGCGGTTTATGCCCAGAAGACCGACAAGCGAACGCTCGGGGATGTGATCGGCGGCGCCGATATCTTCATCGGGTTGTCGGCTCCGAACGTGCTCAAGCCCGACATGGTCAAGGCGATGGCGGACAAGCCGCTGGTGATGGCGCTTGCCAATCCCGTGCCGGAGATCATGCCCGATGAGGCGAGAGCGGCGCGCCCCGACGCGATGATCTGCACCGGCCGCTCCGACTTCCCGAATCAGGTCAACAACGTCCTCTGCTTCCCCTTTATCTTCCGCGGCGCGCTGGACGTCGGCGCCACCGCAATCAACGAGGAGATGAAGCACGCGGCCGTCGAAGCGATCGCCCAGCTCGCGCGCGATCCGCCGTCCGACGCGGTGGCCCACGGTTTTGACACCGGAGAGACGCAGGGGTTCGGTCCGGGTTCGCTGATTCCGAGTCCGTTCGATCCGCGCCTGATCCTGCGCATCGCGCCTGCGGTGGCAAAGGCCGCGATGGATTCCGGCGTCGCGTCGCGGCCGATCAAGGATTTTGGCGATTATTGCGCCCAGCTGCAACGCTATTCATTCCGCTCCGGCCTGACCATGAAGCCGGTATTTGCGAAAGCGAAGACCCAGCCGGTGCGCGTGGTCTACGCCGAAGGCGAAGACGAGCGGGTGCTGCGCGCCACGCAAGTCGTGCTGGAAGAGAAGATCGCGCGGCCGATCCTGGTCGGGCGTCCCTCGGTGGTCGAGGCGCGGATCAAGCGCTTCGGCCTGTCGATCAAGTCGGGACGGGACTTCGATCTCGTCAATCCCGAGGACGATCCGCGCTACCGCGCCTATGTGCAGTCCTATATCGACATCGCCGGCCGGCGCGGTGTCACGCCCGATGCCGCGCGCACCGTGGTGCGAACCAACAACACGGTGATCGCAGCGCTTGCGGTGGCGCGCGGCGAGGCCGATGCCATGCTGTGCGGCGTCGAGGGCCGCTACATGAGTCACCTGCGCCATGTCCGCGAGATCGTCGGATTTCTGCCCGGTGTCACCGAATATTCGGCGCTCGCCCTCCTGATTACCAGCAAGGGCGCCTATTTCATCGCCGACACCCAGGTGCGGCCGAATCCGAGCGCCGAGGAATTGGCGGAAGTGGCCTCGCTCGCTTCGCACCATGTGCAGCGCTTCAACATCAATCCGAAGATCGCCTTCGTGTCACATTCCGATTTCGGCAGTTATGACACGGAGTCCTCGCGCAAGATGCGGCGAGCCACGCAATTGCTGCGGGAGAAGCATCCGGAGATCGAGGCCGACGGTGAAATGCAGGGCGATACCGCGCTGTCGGCGGCGGCGCGCAAGCTGGTGCTGCCGCAGTCCAATCTGGAGGGTGAGGCCAACATCCTGATCATGCCGAACCTGGACACCGCCAACGTTGCCTATCAGATGATCAAGTCGCTTGCCGACGCACTGCCGGTAGGGCCGATTCTGATCGGCCCGGCGCGGCCGGTGCATATCCTCACCAAGTCGGTGACGGCCCGCGGCATCCTCAACATGACGGCGGTCGCCGCCGTCGAGGCCCAGGAGCGGGCCGGCCGGCAGCAACCGAGCCTGTTTGGCTGAAGAACGACCAGACCGGGGAAGGATTGCGGCTTCATTGAAGATTTGAAAAGCGGAAGCGGAACGCCCATAATCGTTGCCGCGACGTCCGCTTTTTGCATTTGAGAGGCCTGTCATGCCAGCGTTGATTACTTTTGGGCGGATTTTGTTTGCCGTGCTGTTTGTCTATACCGGCGCCACAAAGCTCTTCGCCATCCAGGCCACGGCCGACTCCATCGCCGCCAAGATGCCTATCCCGGCGCTGCTGGCACCTTATACGGCTCAGCTCGAGGGCATGTCCGGCATGACCACGCCGCAAATGCTGGCGATCGGCGTCGGCGCATTCGAGGTGATCGCCGGGCTGATGATTGCGCTGAATTTCCTGGCGCGCTTCTTCGCCATCCTCCTGATCATCTTTGTGATCGTGGCGACCTTCTACTTCCACGATTTCTGGAACCAGACGCCGCCCGACAGCGCCAGAACGCTGATCGAAGCGCTGAAGAACCTCTCGCTGGTCGGCGCGCTGTTCATCATCGCCGGCTATGGCAAGGGCCCGCGCTCGGTCGAGCCGGCCTACGGGGACGTGTGAGCAATTAGCTCCGCCGCCACGGCGTGACATTCACGCCGCTGGCGGGATCCAGCATCTCGGCTTTACCCGGCTTCAGCCCATGTTGGCCAAGGATTTGCTGCGGCGTGCGCGGACCGACGCCCGGAAAGCACGGCTCGCCGCCCGGCAGCCGCACGTTGGGCGCCACCGACAGCCAGAACGTCTCGTAGCGATCCATGAACATGTCGAACACGGCGGGGCCGCCGATGATGGCGACGATTCCTGACGTGACGCCCGCACGCTCGGCAGCCTCCTCGAAAGAGGCGCCAGCCGGATTCCAGAGCAGGGCTTTCGGATTCGACGGGTCGGGCGCCGTCGCGGCGACCTTGCGGGTCAGGACGATCCGCTTGCGCTTCGGCGAGTTGGGCTGCTGTTCATGGGAATGGCGGCCGTGCACGATCAGCGCGGCGGCGTCGAGGGCGGCGGTGAAGAAGCGCTTGTCGCCCTCGAACTTCAGTTCGTCCGGCATGACGTTGTCAGCGTTGGCAAGCATGCCATCGCCGGAGACGATGACATAGCCTTCGAAACGCAAAGCCGGCATCGCTGTATTAGCGGCGCGTTATTGCGAGACGTCCGTCACCACGCTGCTCAGCGGGCGAGAACTCATGGCCGGCAGCTTGAGCTCCTTGATGACGGCTTCGTCATATTGCGGCAGCGACTGCACCGGCGCCTTGGCCCGCATCGCGACCACCTTGTAGCCGCCGGCCTTCAGGCGCTTGAGGAGTTCGGGAAGAAATTCCGCCGTGTGCTTCTGATAGTCGTGCAGGAGAAGAATGCCTTTGCCCTTCTTCTCGAGCCCCTTCATCACGAGATCCATCGGCTTCGTTCCGCGATACTTGAAGTCGAAGGAATCGATGTCGCAGGAGAAGCTCGCAATATTGCGCTCGCCGACATAGGTGAGCATTTCCGGCGGATGCTGCAGCGCCGGGAAGCGGAAAAACGGCGCCGGCGAAACGCCGCCCAGCGCCCATTTGACCGCGCTGATACCCTTTTCGATCTCCTCCTTGCGCTGATCTTCGCTCAGCTTCTTGTTGACCAGCGGAATGTGCGACCAGGTGTGGGTGCCGATTGTATGCCCGGCCGCGTACACCTGCTTGATGATTTCAGGGTAGTACGTCGCGTGCTTGCCGATGCTGAAGAAAATGCCGGTCGTGCATTCGTCGGCAAGCGCCTTCAGCACTGCGGGCGTGTTGTGGAGCCACGGTCCGTCGTCGAAGGTCAGCACCACTTCCTTCTCCTTCAGGAAGTCGAGCTCCTTGAAATGCTCCGAGCCGAAGCCGGCACCGCCGGTCGTGTCGATCTCGACGGTACGGGCGA